>CAYJBA010000271.1:0-4340 GCA_964367865.1 uncultured Bacteriovoracaceae bacterium
ATGAGCCGATTCACAGTGTTCGCGAAATTGAAGAACTTCTAGCTGAATCTCGACAGTCGTTTCCATTTGTTCTGAAGGCTGTGCGAGGGGGCGGGAGTTTTAGACTGCTGGTGATTCATTCGAACGAAGATCTTCGAACTCAACTGCCTTTATGGCTCGATCAACTAAGAAAAAATTTTGGAGACGTAATCTTATTTGTTGAGCGGTATTTGCAGAGCGCGAGGCATTTAGTTGTTCCTTTTGTGCGACTTTCGGATGGACGCACTCGTATTTTTCCAATAGTGGATGCGTCTCTTCAGAGTCGGCACCGTAAAATAGTCGAATTTTGTCCGGTAGAATCGGTTGACCCACCTGTTCTTGAGTCGATTCGAAAAGCAACAGCAATGCTCGCCGAGAGTTGGTCTTACAGGGGTGTAGGCGTCATGGAGTTCTTAGTCGAGGGAACTCGGTATTTTTTTATTGATGCGCTTCCTCGACTGGACACAGGATTTCATCTTTGGGAAAAGGTCGCTGGAACCCAGGCTGTAGCTTGGCAACTTTTCGCTTACGGTTTGATTGATCAAGAACCCAGAGTGACCCCTACTGAGACTTGGAGCTCTGGCATCGCTTTGAGGGTCTTTGCTGAGGATTCCATGCTACAGCTCCCTCATCCCGGTCGGGTCGAGGAGCTGTCGCCTGAACAAAATATTAGGGACGACCAGGCAGAATTAATTTGGGTCGCTCGGCGAGGTGAGGAGGTCCTTCATTCGAGCAATGGTAACCTTGCTTATTTGTGGGCAGGCGGAAAAACTAGAGCTGCGGCCCTGTCATTGATTAGAAAAATGGAATCTCAGATGTGGATCGCAGGGACCCTTCAGTCCAATGAGAGATTTCTTGCTGACCTACTAGAGCACCCCTGGGTCAGAGAAGGAATTTTTCATGCGGGATTTATTGATGAGGATTTTGTTCCCGCTATTCACCCAGGCGCGGAGGTTCTTCGGACTATGGCTTCTGTGGTTGAAATCGCGTCTCAACACGAAGTTCAAGGATCTGATACTCCCTCAACTCGGTTTCGTTGGGCTGTTGCCGACCAGTGGGTAAAGGTCGACTCAACCTTAATCCAATGGAAAGAAGAACCGATTTTTTTGAAGCCCCCACGTTCAAGTCTTGTACATTTCGGGATCTCTGGCGTTCTTAACAACAGAATGTCCGAAGGGTCGCCCTTCCTTCGGGTACTGGCTGTACCAATCGAAGAAAATCGTTGGCAGGTCCGGCTTGGAAATTGGTTTTTTCATGTGAGAAGAGTTCCGATTCTACCTCACCGTGTCCAGGGCCTAAAAAATACAGAAAAAAAGATCGTTCAACTTCATGCTCTCACCAGCGGCAAGGTTCATTCGGTATTATTTCGTCCGGGGAGTACGGTGTCGCCCCATGAACCCATGGTCATGTTGGAATCTTTGGGAATGCTCATTCCTCATGCTGTACCGACCGATGTTCGAATTGTGAAATGGAAAGTATCTGCCGAGCAAATAGTCCATGCTGGACAAGAACTTGCTGATCTAGAATTATAGTTAAGTTAAATCTACTCAAGAGGAAATTACATGGGTGCATATAAGCGTAAAATTAAAGTATCGGGAAAGACATCCTCCGAGCTTTACAATAAAATTTCAACTGAGCTCGATAAATTTTTACTTAAGGCTCAAATTGGCAAATGTGAAGTTTCAAATGAGCCGGCACATAAACGAATCAGTGCAAAAGGTTCAATGTTTTCAGCTACGATTCACTGCAAAGAGGGTGAAGTTGAAATGGATGTAAATCTGAGCTTTCTTGCTGCCGGCTTTCGAGGCAAAATCGACGAGAGCATAGATCGATGGCTGGCGAAAACATTCGGAACACTAACTTAAGTCCTAGACAGTCAGGAGATTCGGGTCATTCTGGGGCTGGAATTTTACGTTCAGCCGCGGCAACTGGTATTGCTACTACAATTAGTCGGGTATTAGGTCTAGTTCGTGAGCAAGTATTCGCGATCCTTTTTGGCGCCGGAAACGCCATGGACGCATTTAACGTTGCGTTTCGAATTCCAAATTTACTGAGAGATTTATTTGCCGAGGGTGCAATGAGCGCCTCTTTAGTGCCTACTTTCGTACAAGCTCGAACTGAAACCGGCGAGAGACGTGGGTGGAGAACCGCGGGTTTGGTTTTTAGGGTTTTGTTTGTAGTTGTTTCAATTCTTGCTGGAGTTGGAATCCTGTTTTCGTCACAGCTTGTAGCTCTGTATGCGCCATCTTTTAAAAGCATTCCCGGAAAATTTGAGATGACCGTTCGGATGACGCAGGTGATTTTTCCTTTTTTCCCACTTGTGGCTCTTGCAGCTGCATTTATGGGAATTTTGAACGCCTGCGGTTACTTTTTCTTGCCGGCATTTGCCTCTGCACTCTTTAACGTAGGATCGGTGGTGGTGGGTGGGGGCCTTGCGGTTTGGCTGTTTAGCAATGGTGCAAGGTTTGGAATTCAACCGATCGAAGGAATGGCGATAGGAGTTTTGGCAGGTGGACTTCTTCAGGCCATGAGTCAAATTCCGACGCTCTACCGATCGGGTTACCGATGGCAAAAGCGGCAGTCAGACGATCCAACTTGGTATCAGGATCCCTATCTTAAAAAGATGCTGTTCATGATGATTCCCGGCACGATCGGTCTCGCTGCAACTCAGGTGAGTATTTTAGTGAATACGATTTTAGCTACGGGAGAGGGACCGGGTGCTGTTTCTTGGTTAAGTTATGCATTTCGTCTGATGCAGTTTCCGATCGGAGTTTTTGGAGTTTCAATTGCGACCGCAATCTTACCTCGAATTTCTCAGCACTGGGTTAATAAGCATTTTGAGGAGGCAAAGGACTCCCTGGCGCATAGCTTGAGGCAGGTTTTTGCAATTAATTTACCTGCGTCGGCTGGGCTGATTTTTTTGGGGCTTCCGATCATTCAGCTTCTATTTCAATACGGAGCTTTTTATTATGAGGATGCTCAAAAGACAGCAATGGCACTCGCAATGTATTCAGTAGGGCTTACTGCATATTCAGGGGTTAAAGTTTTAGTTCCGGCTTGCTACGCGATGGGAAACACTCGCGTGCCAGTCCTATCCAGTGTCCTATCTGTAATGTTCGCCATTGTGCTTAATTTGATTACTGTGCGGATATTCGGTTATTGGAGTCTCGCTTTGGGAACCTCGATCGCGGCTGTCCTCAATTTTTCGATGCTGATTCGTTCGGTCAACATCTTGCTAGCTGAGAAAAATGCTAAAATGAGCTTCGCGCCACTATTAATTTCGTTTATTCAAAACCTGTTTTCGTCGATTGCGATGGGAATTTGCTGTTTATTTACTTACAAACTTTTGAATTACGGCTTTCCGGATAACTACTTTATGGAAGAGTTTGGTAGAAAAGCCATTTTTCTCAGCCG
The DNA here is from genome assembly GCA_964367865.1 of uncultured Bacteriovoracaceae bacterium. GTDB lineage: Bacteria > Bdellovibrionota > UBA1018 > UBA1018 > UBA1018 > CAYJBA01. The sequence goes on from CAYJBA010000271.1 coordinate 3,433, forward strand.
ATTGATTAAAGTCACATTTGTCAGTTTGGAGGGAATTGCGATTACTTTTGTTATTGCTCATATGTTTGGACTTCAGGACACGATTCTTGCGGGCGAATTATTATTGTCGAAAGTCAAAAAGAAGCTGAGACGGATCTCGACCTAGGATACACTGAGCTCAAGTGCCGAACTTCAAGAAGGAGCTTCAATGGCTACGAAAAGAGAAACAGTAAAGCTTTTGTGCAAAAGCATTATCAATCGACTCGAAAACCAGAAGTCGATTACGTTTTCTCCTCGACTGAGACAAATCGTTCAAGACGATATTTTTGGATTGATTGGCCCTCAGATTTTAACCGAAGAAGATCTGAGAGATCGAACTTTAAAGAAAATCGGCGCAAATGAAGACGTGCTTAAAGACTCGAAATTTACTGACTCGGAACAGTATAGAGCGGCCAAGGCAGTGATTCGCGGGACGTTTGGTGACGACGAGCTCAACGGATTTTATTTTCAAAAACCACTTAAACAAATAGCTTTGGCTATATCGCAATACTTATTGAGATCTCCTAGTATTGACGACGTCTATGAGACCGATGAAGACTTAGAAAAATATATAGTCGACGTAATAAAAAAATTTGATCCAGCACAAGTACACTAATAAAAAGCCCGGATGATCGAAACGACAATCCGGGCTTTTTTAAGGCTCATTTCTATCTGTTACAAACTATTATAATCCGACCTGTCCCAAGGCTATATTGACCTGGTTACAGGTTTTCGAGTCAAATAGCTCCGAGCAAGCTGAAAGGGTTTCTCTGGCGGCTGTTTTAAAATTCGCCATAGCATTCAGATGCTGCGTCAGGGTCAAGTAAAGAATTTTTTCAGACTTTTCTAGATCGGAAGAGCGTCGTGTTGGGAAAGAGTGTAGATGTCGG
>CAYJBA010000272.1:0-4294 GCA_964367865.1 uncultured Bacteriovoracaceae bacterium
AAGCTCGGCGTCTTCTAAACTCAAAAGCGCCTTTCCATGACCAAAAGAAAGTGCTCCTTTTCTTAAATCATTGAGTAGCGTCTCTGAAAGGCGGAGAAGCCTTAGGTGATTTGCTACTGTCGCGCGGTCCTTGCCAACATGTTTAGCAATATCGTCTTGGGTAAGAGCAAACTCCTCTGAGAGCTGAAAATAAGCCAGGGCCTCGTCTACACAGTTCAAATCCTGCCTCTGAATATTTTCAATTAGCGCTAGCTCTAGGGATTCACGATCTGTCGATTTTCGAATCACGATCGGAACATTCTTTAGGCCCGAAAGCTTAGCGGCCCTTAGGCGTCTTTCTCCGGCGATGAGCTCATATCCACCGGGTGTTTTTCTTACGACCAGTGGCTGAATGATTCCGTTTTCTTTTATAGACTGTACAAGTTCCTCAAGTGCGCTGGGCTCAAACTCGCGTCTGGGTTGAAATGGGTTGGCTTTTATCTCATCGATTGCGGCCATGCTGATTCCAAGATGACGATCGCGCGTCCCTGCCACTTCTGCCTGAATTTGGTCCACTGTTGTCGCGAAACCCGCGGCAACAGCTCCTGTGCCGATGGGCGCGCCCATCGGTATTGGTGTGGACATTCCTGGAAATAAAGACGCTAGGCCTTTGCCGAGCGCTGGTTTTTGGGACATGTAATCCTCCGAAATTCTCATAAATTTGAATTAGCCACGGGCAAAGGTCGATGCCGAAACTCAGGTGGCTGTGTGACTCGAGTTTCAGTTGGTTTTACTGCAAGCCCGTATCCGGGTTGATTTTTTGTAAGCAGCTCTTTGGCTAGGTTTAAATAAGACAGACACCCCTTAGAGTCTACGTCGTAAAGTAGAATGGGTTTTCCAAAGCTCGAACACTCACTTAGTTTTACATTTCTCGGAACAACCGTTTCAAAAACGTCAGCCCCAAAGTGCTTTCTCACTTCTTTTACTACCTCGTTTGCAAGATTGTTTCTGCCGTCAAACATCGTCAAAATAATTCCTTCGTTTTGGATCTTCGCGTTTAGGCTTTGGCGAACCAGCGACACTGTGTGCATGAGCTGGCTAAGTCCTTCGAGCGCAAAATACTCGCATTGAAGCGGAACTAAAAAACTATCTGCGGCCGTAAGCGCGTTGATTGTGAGAAGTCCAAGCGAGGGTGGGCAATCCATTAAGATGTAGTCGTATTGATCCCGCACTTCAGCGATTGCGCTTTTTAAGCGCGTCTCACGTGAAAACGCGCTGACCAATTCAATTTCCGCACCGGCCAAATCCCCATTTGCCGGCGCAATAAATAAAAAATCAATCTCAGTTGGACGAATCGCTTCGCTTAATTTCGCATCGCCAACTAGTGCTGTATAAATGGTCTTCGTGTTTTGCGTCGATGCGCGATCTACGCCCAAGGCTGAAGACGCGTTTCCTTGTGGATCAAAATCAATGACGAGTGTTTTTCTTTCGGCGATAGCAAGTGACGCAGCGAGATTAACTGTGGTGGTGGTTTTTCCGACCCCACCCTTTTGATTCGCTACTGCAATGATCTTTCCCATGCCCTAATCCTTCAATTCTTTCACAACCTGAGCCCTTACTGGGCCGCTCTGGGGGCGCTTTTTACGGCGCCCCCAAAATTTGTTGGTTGTGGTTGTGTGGGTAATCAAAGCCTATCCAGTTACTCGCTAAATTGTTGCCGATTACCTAATACATTTTCCGGCTATTCTTAAAGGCTACCCGCGAATATCTGGGTGGGCAAGAAAAAATAATTCTATGGCCCGGCGCATTATTTTGAGTACTCACTTTCTGTTCTACGTGGAACACGCGCGAGCTTGATAATTGTTCGCTGCTTTTTTTCGCTTCCGGCTTCGTATTTGTGGGTTTGAGCTATTTTTAGCCGCCTACCTGCGCTTGTTTTCTGAAATGTTGCCCACTCTTCTTCCCACTTTGGCCCTTTTAATAGAATCAGGTTGTTCCACGTGGAACATTTCTCGATCCAAGCAAAAATTCGGTCAATCGGGCCAACTGCCCTAATCACGACTGACTCGCAAGACTTTGTTTTTAAATATTCCTCAATGCGAATACCTCGAACCACCACGTTGCTCAACTCGAGCTCTTTTTCGGCCCGAGAAAGAAATTCGGCCTTCTTTTTTTCAGAATCGACTAGTGTCCAGCGGTCTTCGGGATTAATAATTGCCGCAAGCAGGCCTGGGACCCCGGCCCCAGATCCTAAATCTACTGCAGGAAAGTCCATCATCTTTGACTTCAACAGCTCCTGAACATCTAAAACGTGACCCTCATAGAAATCTCTTGGGGTACTCATGCGAGTAAGGTTTTGAACTTCGTTCTCGGCCAAAACCATTTCGTAGTATCGACAGACTTTATCTTGAACTTCGGTTGATAAGTCCGGCCACCCAGCGTGCAAAAGCGCGCGGAAGTCTTTAGATTGCTCCGAGGTGATCAATTTGATGTTCCCTGGACCTTGGTGTTTCGATTTTCGCGCATTTTTAGATAGATCATGAGGTTAGCGACTGCAGCAGGAGTTACGCCCGGCATTCTTGAAACCTGGCCGACTGTTTCGGGTCGGGTCGCCTTCAATCGGCTTTTGATTTCGTTCGAAAGCCCAGGCACGTGATCAAAATCTATTGCCGCCGGCACTCTAAGTAAGTCGTTTTTCTTGACGCCATCTACGAGGTCCTGGTCGCGCTGAATATAGCCCTCATATTTGGTCATAATTTCGACCTGTTCGGCTACTTCGGCGGGCACACTTTGATTGGCTATGCCCAGTTCAACGAGTGTCTCCCATTTAACCTCTGGCCTCCGTAAAAAAACCTCACCCGACACGCGGTCCTTGAGTGGATTCATTTTCTTTGCGACCATCCATGCTCCCATCTCCTCCGTGGGGAGAATAAACCGCGATTGAATCTCTTTTCGTGTGGAATCAATCAATGCTCTTTTTAATTCGACCTTCGCATAGTTCTCCGCAGATAAAAGTCCCGCCCGAAATCCGATTTCGCTGAGACGCAAATCCGCATTGTCTTCGCGCAGTGTTAGGCGATATTCTGCACGAGATGTAAACATTCGATAGGGCTCGTCCGCACCCTTTAAAATTAAATCGTCAATCATTACACCAACATATCCGTCATAACGCGAGAACTCAATTGCTTCGTTCTCTTTAGTGTGAAGCGCGGCGTTAATGCCTGCAACAAGACCCTGCGCACCCGCCTCTTCGTACCCCGAGGTCCCATTCACCTGCCCAGCAAAATACAGACCGGAAACATCTTTCGATTCCAAAGTAGCCTTAAGTTGCGTTGAGTCAACGGCGTCATATTCGACTGCGTATCCAAATTTTGTAAAAATGGCATTTTCTAGACCCTGAATACTCCTTACAAACTGCTCTTGAGTATCCTTTGGAAGGCTGGTTGAGATTCCATTAATGTATACCTCGTCCGTCGTAAGGCCTTCGGGTTCAAGAAAAATCTGATGCCGTTCTTTATCGCGAAAACGCTTAACCTTATCTTCGATCGAAGGGCAATAGCGTGGGCCGATTCCCTGAATAATTCCAGTGAACATCGGCGAACGTTCAAAATTTTTCTCGATAATTTCGTGAGTCCGCTCATTGGTGTAGGTAATGTGACAATTAATTTGTGGCAGGTAGGGAAACGGCGTGGGCTTTGTGAAAAATGAAAAAGGAATCGGAATCGCGTCTCCCGGCTGAGGTTCGGTCTTTGAATAATCAATGCTATCTTTATGAAGTCTTGGGGGCGTGCCCGTCTTGAGCCGCCTAAGGCTGAAACCCAGCTGTTCTAAGCTCGCGCTTAATGTTTTTGCCGCAAGATCCCCTGCGCGCCCACCTTCTTCTTTTTCAAAGCCGGTGTGCATGATCGCGCGCAAAAACGTGCCGCTAGTGATAATGACCGCGCGAGTTCGAATTCGAGAGCCGTCTTTTAGAAACACGCCTTGGATTTTTCCCTGATTCACGTCAAGCCCTGTTACCTCCAGACCGACGATAAAGAGGTTGGGCGTAGCCGCGATGAGTTTTTGCATTTCTAGAGCATAAAGTGCTTTATCGCACTGAGCGCGCGACGACCGGACAGCAAGTCCTTTGCTCGCATTGAGTTGCCGCGATTGAATGGAAGTCCGGTCTGTGATTCGGCCCATGAGACCGCCGAGAGCGTCGATTTCCTTCACAAGCTGGCCTTTTGCGAGGCCACCAATTGCAGGATTACACGACATGACCCCGATCCGCGAAGGATCGAGTGTGATCATCGCGGTTCGACAGCCCAAGCGAGCA
>CAYJBA010000273.1:0-4253 GCA_964367865.1 uncultured Bacteriovoracaceae bacterium
TCTGTCGAGAGACTTCGCTCTTAAAAGCGAACACTCCCGAGCATCGTTATCATTGTATCAGTACTGGTTGCAGAGAGAGCATCTCCGATCGAACCAGATCTGAAAAGCTGCTCAAAAATAAGTGAAAGCTTTGCTCGATCACCAGGCAATGTATAACTGAGCCAGATCTTATAACTCATGCGCTGGTCTCTCAGCGTCGGATCGTTGGTGACCGATTCCCATTGACGATCTCGCCCATTGATCGATTGAAAATAATCAAATCTAAACTCGGCACCCGCTTCGAAGGGCCCCTTAGTGATGGTAACCTGAGGATTAACGGTGACCCCAAACGCGTAATAGTAGCGCTGATTTCTTAAAACACTTGGAAGCCCTGATTCGTCGTTTTGAGCACCCCAGCGATCAATCGCGTACGATCGCACCATCGCAATGTCGCCGAAAACATCAATCGTCGCCCTGACTCGATAACCATTCGAATAATAAGTCATATCGATAGAAGGACCGATGACGTTAGCTATGCCAATCTTGTCGATTGGGCTGTCGTTATCGATCCCTGGATTTTTAGTCATGTTACTGAGGTGCGAACTATAATGAAAAGCACTCGCAGGTCCGATTAAAAAGCTATAACCTTTGAGGTCTCCATTGAGGCCTTTTTCGATGCTTTGCTTGTAATATCCGGCGAACACGACTTTGGTAAACATCATGAAATCATTAAAGCCTGTATCGCTAAAAGTTCCAGCCATCGCAAATTGAGAGAATACGGTCCGATCCCAAATCATTTTATTGACGACACCGGGCTTTCCGTATTCCAGAATATTTATAATCTGCGTATCTAGACCTACCTTAAATTCGCTTCGGGTCTTTTTTGAACCGTTTACCTGGAGAACTCTGGGTCCACCAAAAATATCAAACTGGTGCCAAACGTCGGCCGGCATTCCATTGGCATCGACTTTAGCGCTCATTTTTACATTTTTATTTTTATCGACCCAGTTGTGTACCTGTTGTGCTCCTCCCAAGGCCCATGCCAAACCGTGATTCACTAGTGTGTCTTCGCCTCGATCAAAAAATTCACCGAGCTGGTGAATGGCCTCACCGATAGTCCATCCCGCAAACGGGGTAAAAACCATATCGTTGATGCTTATCACTTCTTTATATTCGACACAGGACTCCCAAATTAAGGACCCAGCGAATGAAACCAAAAATGATTCAATACGATTTAAATTATTGGACCTGGCGACTGCATAATAGATCGCTCCGGCAAACGGATGTCCGGGAGCATTCATGTACATGGCATTGTTATCAAACTTCCAGGCTTCGCCCGTCACCAATTTTTTACGCCAACTCTTCCAATCCCAGTTGTAGTCCCAATCTGCTTTATTCGCTTCTTCTTTGATCCAATAGCCAGCAAATCCCATCCCAAGAATCGCGGCCATTTCTAAAGCGGCCCGTAAATAATGCTTTTGTTTTGGAGTTTCGCGCCAATAAATCGAATAGGCCTCTTCGAAATCGAGTTTTCTAGCTCGGTCTCTTTTATCTACGTAGTTTCCGCTTTCATCGAGTTGAATTAAACTCGACGTATCATTTCCTACAGCGAGAAGAAATTCGCGAATCGCGCGCTTATTATTGTAGGTTTCGAAATAGTTATTTAGGGCCTTTTGAATCGCTGTTTTTTGCACATCCTCATTGGCTGCTTCTATTTTCCATTTAACCGTGTCTACATCCGTCGCGTCGTCTCTTTTCCAGTTTTCAACGCTCAGACCAAATGATCCATCCGCGTTTTTGGAGTATATAAAGTGAAAGCGAAACTGATTTGACTTTTTGGCCTCATCTATTTTCTGAGAAGAGTCCAGTAAAGGGCAATCGGACTGGGCTGGGCCACCGCGGGCCACCATCACGCTATTATGTAAAAATACGCAGCGTTCTTTTTGCGACTCAGAATTGAGATCACCCTGAACAGAGATATAGATATTTTCGGGTGTAAGTTTGGTCGAAGTCTGGCCTTGAGCGAAGGCTTGAGAAAACGAAATACACTGAATAGAGACGCTTAGTACAACGAGCAACAACGGCCGCATAGGTCCTCCAAAAGCCAGTTTGTTTTAGTTTATTTGATTGTATTAGTCAACTATAATAAACTGATTTTATAGTAGTTATTATATAATAATTTCAATATGTTATGTTATTATAATAAAATCACAATTTGGAGAAAATCTCTAATTTAATTGCTTTGACCTGACGTAAAAAGTTTAGTATTAATTCGGGCGAGGCTAGAGTGATAATTCATCGACTCAAAACTAAAGCAATTTTTCTCGTTTTGGCAAAATTCGTTTTCTTTGGGATCCTAGCCATTACTCCTGGCCTGAGTTCGGTTCGCTCGACCTTTGCAAATCAAAATCTAGGTGAGAGCCCGACTGGGGATGATAAAAAAATTATTTATCGGTTTCCAGGAACACATAATCCGAATCCGGTTGAAGGGCGGCTCTATTTACAGCCTAGTGGTGTTCATGCCGATCAAGTCATCATGGGCACAGTTGTGGACCTGTCGGCCGGCACAGCTGCTGAATACAATCCATTTTTTCACAGTGCAGATGACCCGAGTGGTGGCATCCGAGTAAATTCAGATATATTTACGCTCCAACTCTCCCACGGATTTAGAATTAAAGGACTCAAGATTGAAGCGGGCGGTATAGTGCGAAGTTACAGAGACGCCGACAACTCAGCCCTTTCTGTTTTCTTAGTCGACTTTCACCACTTTGCAGGACATCCCGAAAACATCCCTCCTGCAGGCACACCTTATCAAAGTAACGTCGGCGAAAATCGAACAGCAGTCATCGGCCAAGATGGAAAAATGTATATCACTACCGTTGATCTCTTTGCTAAATTACAGCTCTTTGAGGAGTCCACTGATAACTTTGTACCCAACTTGACGATGACACTCAGCACTCGAATTCCAACCACAGGCAACGGTTTTGATACTTTTGGAGCTGGTACCACGCTCGCAGCTTCGAAGCACATCACGGATCGCATTCTTATGATCGGATCATTGTCTTTGGTTTACCAAAACCTGAGTCCTTCTCACTTCAACGCATCAAATATCACTACCGAAAAAATGAGCGCGGATTTATTTGGTGGCTTTGTTGCAGACTTTGGCGAGCCTGGAGGTTGGTATACTTCGTTTGGAATTCGCTTTACCCCGAGTAAAATTCATTATGCTGGAGTATCAGACACCTATGGTTGGGGGGGAGTAGCAGAAATGGCTCTAGTTTATCAAAGCGCGAAAAAAGATTGGGAATGGTACGTTCAGTTCAGCGAAGGGGCTTATAACCAAAAACGATCTCGAGAGCCTGATTTCCTTATTTCAACTGGACTGCGCTGGCTGTTTTAGGAAGGAAAATATCCTTCCGGCCACAAACTAGGGGGAGGACTTTCTCCCTTTTCTAAAATTTCTTTAAATTTTAAGAGTTTTGCTTCTTGATCGGTTTTTATTGAATCTAAAGAAACATTTTGTTCCATCACCCGTTTCTTTTTTTCTTCTTCCATGATGCCAATGGTGGCTTTTTCTCTCTCAAAATAATCGATCAAATAAGCGCGTTTCTCAGCTCGTTTTACACCACTCTTAAAGTACTTGTGCCGCGCTTCTTTTTCTTTCTCCTTCCACTCTTTCATTCTCGCCTTTTGGGCAGACATCAAACTAGATAGCTCTTTCTTATATTTCGCCTGAACAGCCTTAAACTCACTAGTCTGGGATTTAACAAATTTTTTTAATAAATATTTACGCTCGCCAGGAGAAATCAGTTGAGCAGAGGCCACATTGTCCTGAGCATATATTGAGTAATTAGAACTAAATAAGCACATCAGGCCCAGAAGGACAAAGCCTTCTGGACCCATTGTGTTTTTAATAAAAAATCTAACCATTATTCGGTAATAACTTGAATGCGATCAATCTTAAAACCGAATCCTACTGCGCTTTCATCCGATTTAATGTGAATCACTGCAGTATCACCTACCAGGTAATCACTAGTGAAATCGCTCTTCTTGCCGGTAAAGGATTCCACTATTTCGCGGGTACCACTTTCAACCATGACAAAATCATACCCTTCTTCAAAGTCGATTTTTTCAAAATGAACGCGAATAAATTTCGCCCCCGGGTAATTGATCGTAAACACCTGCTCCGAACTCACTTTATAGGGATGATCTGATTCAACAACTCTGGAGACGTCCTTCCAGAGTTTTTCATCAGGCTCCTGAGAAGGTGGAAC
>CAYJBA010000274.1:0-4235 GCA_964367865.1 uncultured Bacteriovoracaceae bacterium
CCCCGAGAGCAACACTCTTTCCCTCCACGACGCTCTTCCGATCTCGGCATAAAAAATATAGCGGAGGTGGAATCGCTATGGATCACGGCAGCCACACTTTTTATCTGACGTTTGATTGGCTGGGGTCGTACCCCACTGCTGTGACAGCAAAGATGTCTAATCTTGAGCCCGACAAATATGACACTGAAGATAATTTTACTGCCGTGCTGACTTTTCCAAACGGCCTGGCCCACGCCCACCTCACTTGGACCGCGGGAGTTCGCAAGGTGATCTACACGGTGCAGGGAGATCGAGGCGCGGTCACAGTGGACGATGACGATTTACAGATTGCTGTGATGGAAAAAACCTCGGGCCCCGACGTTGCTCAGGGGGCGGTAAAGTGGAAGGTAGAAAAGCGCTCGATCGCATCGCACTGGATGGACGCAAGTCATGTGAGTTGGTTTAATTCGCTTTTTGAACAATTTAAGACGGCGATCGCGGAGGGCGATTTCGTTGGAAAAGAAGCGCAGGAGTCCTTTCGTTGTATCGAGTTAATTACAACTGCCTATCGATCAGCTGCAGAAGGGTGCCGGGAGCTGCCACTACTAGGAGTTCCGAGAGACTGAGCTCCCCGAATCTAAATATGTAAATATTTAATCGGATGTTGAACGACAAACTAACTCAGCAACCTTTTTGTTGCTCAAGTAATTTTTTTCCTCAACCCTCGCGATAGTTAAACCGGCGATTCCACCTGAACGAACTGCAATCGAGTATCCATGGTCAGCCGCTGGGTCGTTACAAAAAGCGAGTGGGTGAAACCGATCAAAGCCACCTGGACTGGGTTCAATCGCCGGGATTGCGCAACGCAGGGTCCGCGAGCCTCGCTCACCGGGAACTTTGAGCTTTGCGAAAGACCCTGAAGAGCCCGCTGGAAAAACCAAGTTCAACTTTAAGGTAAACTTGCCATGGGTTTCTCGGCCATAGGACTTGTTGCACGTGTACCTTGCAGTTCCCGCAAATGCTGATGCGTTCAGTGCCAAACCTAAAATGCTTAAAAATATTAATTTCTTCATAAATAAACTTCTCCTAAAAAAACTGAGTTGCGGACTGCATAAGTGCAACCCTTAACACCGATGATTCAGCGTGTCAAATTCTTAAAAAACACTTTTTATACGAGTAAGTGCCGTTGCCACTTGATTTTTATATTTGACAATATGCGTTAAATCAGGCTAAAGCACATCTTTAAATCGAATTTTAGATCATAACGAATTTGAGGTTTAAATGAAAACTAGTCGCATGCAATTGTTTTTAACAGTTAGTCTTTTTGTCACTGCCAATGCCTTTGCCGGAGAACTTTTTCCTTATGATCCACCCCGCTCAACGGATTTAAATAGATCTGCAGAAAGACCTTATCTTTCTTTAGAGAGCCGAAAATCCATATCTGACATCGCAAATCGGGCAAAACAGCTCAGTCCCACTGAAAAAACACAGTTCAGAAGATTTATTCTTAAAATGCTGAGTGAAGCTCTGGACGTGGGCGAATTAAACAAAGCTCTTTATGCTTCTACGCTTCTCGGGGAGATCGAATAAGGCTCCGGACCCTGGATTCAGGCATAACTGTATGCGTTAAAATATTATTTTCGTCTACTAAACTCATTTGCGTTAATCCATAAACTGGACTAAAACTGCAAGGTTATTTCGAAGCCCTGCTAGCGCTGTTTGCCAGCTGTTTCGAAATTATAATATTTGCGAGGTGGAAGAGGAGTCCACTGCCATGACGCCAACTAAAAACAAGCCATTAGAAATTGCCCCAGCTAAAGGAAAATTAGCAGTACTGACGCCTGGCATGGGCGCAGTTGCAACTACCTTTTACGCCGGCGTTGAAGCGATTAAACGCGGGATCGCTCAACCCATTGGATCTTATACGCAGATGGGTCAGCTTCGTCTCGGCAAGCGCACTGAAAATCGTTTCAAGAAAGTAAGCGAACTTGTTCCGATGGCGTCACTGGATCAATTGGTTTTTGGGGGTTGGGATTTATTTCCAGAAAATGCCTACGAAGCGGCATCCCACGCTCAAGTTCTCGAAAAAAGTCTACTGGAACAGCTCAAAGAACCGCTCTCAAAAATTAAACCCATGGCCGCGGTTTTTGATCGTGATTTCGTAAAGCGTCTCGATGGCCCCAATGTTAAAAAGGGCAAAAATAAAATGGATTTAGCGGATCAGCTCCGCGCCGACATTCGTAACTTCATGAAAGATAATGGATGCGACCGCGCTGTAATGGTTTGGTGCGCTTCGACCGAAGTTTATACTCCACCTACGGCGGTTCATCAGACGATCAAGACATTTGAAGAAGGATTGAGAAACAACGATCCTGCAATTCCGCCTTCGCAAATTTATACCTACGCTGCACTTCGCGAGCGTGTTCCTTATGCGAACGGGTCGCCCAACATTTCGGTCGAAGTTCCAGCGCTTCAAGAGCTCGCACTCGAAATGAGTACGCCGATCTGCGGCTCTGATTTTAAGACGGGACAAACTTTGCTTAAAACCGTAATCGCGCCCGGACTGCGAAATCGATTGCTCGGAGTCTCTGGTTGGTACAGCACGAATATTTTAGGAAATCGCGACGGCGAAGTTCTGGATGATCCAGGTTCTTTCAAATCCAAAGAAGTCTCTAAGAGCGGTGTTCTCAGTGATATTTTTAATGGCGAACGGTATCCCGAACTTTATAAAGAGATTCATCACGTAGTTCGAATTAATTATTACCCTCCTCGTGGCGACAACAAAGAGGGATGGGATAATATTGATATCTTTGGATGGCTCGGTTACCCCATGCAGATTAAAATCAACTTTCTGTGTCGAGATTCAATTTTAGCTGCGCCCATCGTATTAGACTTGGCTTTATTTATGGATTTGGCCGGCCGCGCCAAAATGAAGGGCATTCAAGAGTGGCTTTCATTCTATTTCAAGGCACCCGTAGTGAAGCAAGGTCTTAATCCTGAACATGATTTATCAGTTCAGCTTCTTAAACTTGAAAACACGCTGCGCTTTTTCACAAATGAGGAACTTATTACCCATCTCGGTCTCACTTACTACGGGGTAGACGAAGGTCCCGAAGCGTAGGAATATTGAAGTAGATCGGCGATTCTGCCGATTCAGGATGTATGGGTATGATCGAGAGTCTTTACACACAATCGATGCTCGCAAGCCGAATGGACGTAGACGTCGTTTATACGGTCGTCCTGCTGTTGCTGGTTCTTCTCGCTACGATTTCCTACACCGTTCGAGTGTTCCTCAAAGGGCGCGCACATTACTCGCGCGTCGACAAGCAAGGCGGAAGCGCTTTGTTGCGTAAGGAACTCATGGAAGCCGGTTACTGGGCGCTTCAACCCATGGCGCGTATGCTCATCTTTTTTCGCGTTTCACCGAATGCAATTTCTTTTACATCTTTATTTTTTGCGGTGGCCGCAGCCGTCTGTCTTTCTGTCGGACATTTTGGGTTTGGAGCAGGTTTCGCAACTATTTCGGCCTTCATGGACACGCTGGACGGAATAGTGGCACGCGAAACCGGCGTCGCATCCGAAGCAGGTGAAGTATTGGATTGCGCAATCGATCGCTACGGCGAGTTTTTGTTTTTATCTGGATTGATTATTTATTATCGATCGATTCCAACTCTACTTGTGCTGTGTCTTTTGGCGCTCGCTGGCTCCTATATGGTGAGCTACACCTCGGTTTTGGCTGGCAGCTTAGGCGTTAAACCTCCGAACGGGAGCATGCGCCGTCCGGAGCGAGCATTGTTTCTCACATTAGGCGCACTTCTTTCGCCAATCACTATTTCGATTTTTGAAATCGAACGGCCCTACGGAATCGCGATCGCCCACCCGATGATTGCGGCTTTAGTTTTTGTAGGTGTGATTTCAAATCTCTCCGCGGTTGAGAGATTTTGGCAGACGGCAAAAGCGCTTCGAAAAGATGGGACTAATCGCCCGGCTCCGCCGCACGAAGAATCAGCCGTTGACCACGAGTCGGCGTCTGTGTCTCAGAAGTAAGTAAGCTGGCAGCGAAATGACCGCTGCAATCACACAAGTCAGCTCTCCCAGTACAGCGAGCAATCCAAAACTGACAAAGGCTTGGTTTCCCGCCAGCAGTAGCGAGCAGTAACCCACAATTGTTGTAAAGCTGCAGAGACCTACTGCACCGCCTGTATTGCGAATGACCTTAATAATATTGCTGCCCCCCTCGAGGCGATAGCGTTGAA
>CAYJBA010000275.1:0-4219 GCA_964367865.1 uncultured Bacteriovoracaceae bacterium
ATTTTCCATTAGTTCGACTTATACCTAAACAAAATTGTTTAGAATACCCCCGATATCGGCATAAATTTCGCAAATATCGGATTGTAGCCTGGTTTTAGCGCTATTTTGTGACACAATGTCACACGGAAAGGGGAGACCCATGGAAAAAATCACATCCGAGGTAATGACAAAGGACCTCGTTACAGTAGTGATGGGCGCACCGCTCAGTGACGCATTTGTGCTCATGCGCGACCGTCGAATTAGGCATCTGCCCGTAACCGACGAAGCAGGAGAGGTGATCGGAATTTTAAGTGATCGCGATATTTCTAGGGCGATGACTCCCGACCCCGAGGCGGACCCATCCGGTGCAGATGACGCCCAGTTTGACCCAAGTTTTAGGGCGAGGGATTTTATGACATGGCCAGTACGTACCGTGGCCGACGATGTACCTGTACAGGATGTAGCTCGCCGAATGCTCAAAGAAAAAGTTTCGGCGCTTTTGGTTGTCGACCGCACTCGTAAAATTCGTGGAATCGTGACCACAGACGATTTACTCAAACTCTTGATTCGTCTCCTGGATAAGGAGCGGGGTGGACTTGTAATGACACTCGATTCGATTACCCAAGACTGGGGATTCAGCGCCGGAAACTGGATGTAATTATGTTTGGACCAAGCTTTTTAGGTACCCGCGCTGACGCACTGATGGATTTAGTGATTTTATCTCTGATCATTGTTGTGCCGGCACTTTTTGTTTCTTATAGCGAAGTAAAAAGAAAGCGCTTTAAAAAGCATCGCAATATTCAAGTGGGGCTAGCATCCGTACTAACCGTTGCTGTGGGTTTATTTGAGTATGACTTAAAAAGCTTGGGTGGAATTTTTAAAATTACCGAGGGCAGCTCCTATGCGGGGACCTGGATTCTCAATTGCTCCATCTATACTCATATGGTGTTTTCGTTATCCACAGCACCACTTTGGATAGGATTAATATTGGCTTCGTTGTTAAAGTTTCCAAATCCGCCCAAACCAGGCTCTTTTAGCAATGCACACCGGATCTGGGGTCGTATTGCGATGGTCGATATGCTCTTGACCGGCATTACTGCAGTCAATCTTTATGTCATCGGTTTTGTCTTGTAGATTAGGTTTTTCAATTTTTAGGGAACCGGATGAAGCTTAAAAATTTAGATTCTGTTAAAAATTTAATTCAGAAAATTCAGTCTGGGCACCGGGTATTTATTCAGGGCGGAGCTGGAACGCCCAACGTTTTAATCGACGAACTTGTTGCGCAGGCTAATCGCTTAAAGGATGTGGAACTCATACATCTTCATACGATCGGACCTGCAAGGTACGCAGAACCTTCATTTAAACAGAATTTTCGAGTAGCCAACCTTTTTGTGGGTGAAAACTTACGCAGTTCGGTGGACTACGATCAGGTGGATTATCTCCCGTGCTTTTTATCGGAAATTCCGCAGCTATTTAGGTCTAAAAGACGCCCGTTAAATGTTTCGTTAGTTCACCTTTCTCCACCAGACGACCACGGGTATTGCACGCTCGGAACCAGCGTGGATGTCACCAAGGCCGCGATTGAGAATTCGGATTTGGTACTTGCACAAATCAATCAGCAGATGCCAAGAGTTCACGGTGATGGATTTGTCCATATCAATGATATTGATGGATTTGTCGAAGTAGACGTTCCAATACCGGAATCTAAAACGAGATCCCTTAGGCCTGAGGAGATTGCGATAGGAAGCCACGCCGCTAAAATCATTGAAGACGGAGCGACTCTGCAGGTGGGTATCGGTACAATACCTGATGCGATCGTCGCCGCACTTTCTAGCCATAAAAATCTCGGAATCCATTCTGAACTCTGGTCTGACGGAGTGCTCAGTCTCATCAAAAAGGGCGTTGTTGATAATTCTAAAAAGACAGTACATCCGGGAAAGACAGTTTCTGGTTTTGTGGTCGGATCTCGGGCTCTTTATGATTTCATACATGATAATCCGTCGGTTATTCAGCTCGGCATTGACTACGTCAATAACCCTTTGATCATTGCCAGAAACCCAAGAGTGACTGCAATTAATTCAGCAGTAGAAATTGATCTTTCAGGACAGGTTTGTGCCGACTCGCTGGGGAGCAGAATTATTTCGGGAGTGGGCGGACAAATGGATTTTATTCGCGGTGCGTCCCTCTCTCAGGGCGGTAAACCCATCATTGCAATCACGAGCCAGACTGGAAAGGGTATTTCACGAATCGTCTCACATTTAAAGCCGGGAGCAGGGGTGGTTACAACTCGAGCTCACGTGCATTACGTAATTAGCGAGTATGGCACTGCCGACCTTTACGGAAAAACCTTGAGAGAGCGAGCTCAAGAGATGATTCGTATTGCTCATCCTAGACATCGGGAAAATCTTGAGCGCGAATGGTCTTCCATTCAAAATCGAGGATTTACTCCTCGATTTTGAAGTACTGATTGTAGGGGTCGCGATCAGGTTCAATTTGATTTTTAAAGGGCTTGAGATTTTTTGGGGTTTTCGGCGCATTTTTCATTAAATTTTCGATGACTGCCGTTTGAACCGCATCTGTGTTTTTCATTTTTGATTCGTCAATATTCGCAGCCAGAGTGGGGTCCGTCTTTTTAATGTCTCTGATCGTCATTTCTACAGCTTTGGTTTCGAGCTTTTCAACATCCTTCTTGACCTCATCTTTGAGAGTTTCTTTTGTATCGACCTTAATCTTTGAAACATTATGAATGTCAACGAGTTCATCGTGCGTCGTTTTTCTAGTAATTAAAGTCGCTTGGGATTGGGGAGTTTCTGTTTTAGGTGAATCCGCGGGGGGGGTGGTTTCAAGTGCAGAATTTGCACTGACCTCATCAGATTTTTTCGGCGTAATTGGAGCCACATAATCTACGGATTGCCCTGTTTTTACAAAAACTGGCTCAAGTTTAGTATCCTTTTTGTCCGAGCCCGTGGTATCCGCCTCTACCTTTACTTCTCCTCTAAGTGTTGTGATTTCGACTCCAGGCTGTGTGGAAGAGATAAAGAAGTCAGTTCCACGTACGCCCATGGTTACTCCCTTGGAGCGAATAATCAATTTGGATCTCGGACCTCCTTTTTCGACAACTCCTCGAATTTTTCCGTAAGGTAGCAATAGGACAGGACGGGAGTCCTGTCCTGCGTCTTTTTCGAAACTTACTTGGTACGAAGTTGCTGGTCCTACATAATATTGATCGCCATTTGGAAATACTACGCGCGCTTTTGAGCCTGGCGTCGTTCGAATGATGTTTCCATTTTCAACGCTATCGCCGGCTTTTCCATCAGCGACTTTATAAAACATTCCTTCAAATCGGGCGTCTTGCTTGGCAGTTTGAACTTTGCTGGGATGAGTATGAATTTTAACTATGCCTTCAATTTGAGTGAGTCGCCCTACCTGCTCACCCGCCCAACAGCGAATTGTGACAAAGCAAAACATACCCAAAATAATCGCAAAGTGTTTCATAGCGCTGGCGTCCTTTTATTAAAGTGTACTTGAATCTAATTCCCACTTGTTTTCACTAGTTGATACGGTGATTATAAGTATATCGGTTCAATTTGAAATCACAATAACTTTGGAGCTGTTTTATGTTTCGAGGATCTTTTAGTTGGGTAATTTCGGTGATCGCTTTGTTGCTGCCCTGCATTTCTGTGGGAGCCGGAGGAAAGGATGACTTCTCGTATCCTGAGCTTCTCGTAACTCCCCGTGCAAGCCAACGTCTTGACATAGAATCCAAAAATGAGTCTTCGCGAAATCTCTCGAGTCAGTTTCCTTTTTTGGTTTCAGGTGCGATTACTCTTACTTCTGGATTACTGCAGTTTTCAGGAAAAGATCCAAATCGTGACCGGCAGGGAAGTACTCCCATTATTGGAGTCGGAGTGGGTGCCGCTTGGTTAGTTGGGGGTTTTTTGCTTTCAGGATACCGACCCTATACAAGGGCAGTTGAGCAAATTTCTCCAATGCCCGGTAAAACGGATCGAGAACAATTGATTCGTGAGCGGTACGCCGAAGAAGCGATTGAGCGCGCAAGTGGTTTGGGTCAGAGACTTAAATGGATTTCGTTTGCTACTAATTTACTTGCATGCGCGGCGATAACTGGAAGCGCGCAGTCTGATGCTTTGTCCAAACCCATGGCCGGCGTCGGAGTAGCTACGGCCTTTTTACCGCTACTTTTTCCACCGCAATGGATCGATGTTGCCGATCAGCAACG
>CAYJBA010000276.1:0-4200 GCA_964367865.1 uncultured Bacteriovoracaceae bacterium
ATCACTGTGCCTTATACAAGTGCCGCGACCGCCACAGCCGTAACGGGGTTTCTAGGAGTTGGGTTTGTGTTTCCACCCTTGGGTCTCAAACTGACGCTCGAGGGTACAGCTAGCAATCAGGGCACAAACATATTGGGCACTAAAATCAGTTTTGCGATCTGACAGATTCCTGAGAGCGCCCAATGAGTTCTACTTCCTTATTATGAATCCACGCTTCTGAAATTCCCGCTTTCGACGCGCTATTTACACTCACTTTAAACCAACGGTCAGACCAATCCGTCACGTAATAAAAGGATTCGATATCGGCAGCACCGGCTACGGGAAAATTAAGGCCCGGGCCCGTGCGCATCAACATTCCCTTTGTCCGTGGTCGCACCATAAATCCTGTCGCCCCCAAACCGCTCTGAGTCAAGCTAGGCCCGTCTTCAGCAGCACGCAAAGGGGCCATCGCGCGCGACTCCAGTGAGTCAGCGACCTGCGCTTGCGGTGCCGCTGCGAGCGCAGCACTTTTATGTAACAACTCTTGCCCCGCCAAAAAAAAATATACCCCACTGCCAAAGGCAAAAAGACTAGAGGCAATGAGTCCTGTCACGATAAGATTTTTGGCGTTCCATTGAGGGACCTGAAATCTCCATTGGCTATTGGGCCGGTCTACTTGCTCATGTGCAGGTTCGAGAAAAGGCTTTTGGGCAGCGCTTATTTTAAGACTCTCTAACCGCTGAGCCGCGTGCGCTCCCAGCAATGTAGTTTCTGACTCTTCTGGAAGCAATATTTTTTGCCCCGTGGGGGCTCGGTCGATCTTGATCAAATCGACCTCGGGGCGCCTGATCATGGCGTAACCACCGCAACTAAAACACTTCGAAAACTCCCAATCGGATCCTACTTTGTCGTCAGCCAATGCTGAGCGCACTCCACAATGGGGACAACTCCATCGCATAAGAGCCACCTCTTCTTATCTTAGAGGATTTCAAATCTACTGAGATGGGTCAATGGGTAGAAGATGCCGACCCAGGCGGCAACTGGCTCGTGGATTCTTTTTTGTCTGAGGCTTCTAAGGATTTTCCACCATTTGAAAAAGGAATCGCCTCAGATTTAGCATGAAGAATCCTTAAAACAACTCTCCTGTTTTTTGCCATCGACGGCTCACTCCACTCTCCTGACGGAGCCCGATCCGGCTCTTGCAAATGCGTGTCAGCATAGCCGATTGCAATTAAGTTTTTTGGACTATACTGTTTCTCTAGAAACAGTCGAATCACGCTAGCAGCTCTTGCCCCTGAAAGTTCCCAATTGGTTGGAAATCCACCCCCTCGAATCGGGCGACTGTCTGTGTGGCCCTCAGCCACAATTCGAAAAAATGTATGATCTTCTTTTTCTTTTAAGGAAATCTTATTAGCCAACTCACCTAGTATTTTTTGGCCCGCTGGCTTTACCTCAGCGCTAAGAGTGTCAAAAAATATGGTCGACTCAAATGTGATTGAAACCCCGGCAGGATCGTATTTAATGGAGGTCTCGCTTTCAATTCCAAGCTCCTGCACCACTTGTTTTACAAATTTAGCTAGTTCTTTTGACGAAGACCGATACTCGCCGCCAAATTGCTTTGCGACTGCTTCTTTGACGTTTTCAAACTGAGGCTCATCGAGCCTTGCCATACTAAAAAGCATGATAAAAAATCCGCAAAGCAGGGTCATCATGTCGGCGTAAGATACAAGCCAATTGGATTCGTCGCTATGACCGCTCTGATTGTAGGGAGACGGTGCGGGTTGAGGGCGCGGCCGAACATCCGGCATCTTGTCCTTTTTTGCAAAGCCTTTAAATATTCTTTTTGTGCCGCCCGCCATTATGCCGCTTTTCTTGAGACTCGATCTTTAGGTGAAAGAAATGAGTTGAGGGACTCTCTCATTGCAATCGGATTTACGCCTGCCTTAAGCATGATCGTTCCTTCTGCAATGAGTCGCATCAACGACATTTCATCATGGCAACGCGCGGTCAGATTTTCGCCAATGGGAATAAAAATCATGTTCGCCAGCGCAATTCCGTAGAGCGTGCCGATCAAACCAATTGACATCGCTGGGCCAATCAGTTTTTGGCTATCGGGTTGTCCAATTTTTTGAAGAAGCGCGATCATTCCGAGCGTTGTCGCTAAAAGTCCAAAAGCGGGCGGATACCGGCCTATAGTTTTGAACATATTGGCTTCGTGCATGAATTTTGCTTCTGATGTCTTGATTCGAGTTTCTAGCGCCATGCGAAGCTCATTTTCATTTAAAATGCCCGTGGCGACTAACTGAACCGCCTCACGTAGAAAATCATGTTTAATCGAACCGACCACGTCATTGAGCGCAGTAACCCCGATAGAGGCCTTTTTGTTTAATTCCATGAGCTCGTGCACGACGTACTGATAATCAGATTGTTGTTGCCCCATGACTCGTTTGATAAAAACCCGAAACAACTTGAGAATATCGGTAACCTTGTAACTAATACTGGCAGCGGCGGCCGTACCCCCACAAACAATTAAGATCCCGTGTGGATCTAAAAAAACCGCCATATTTGACGTTGTACCCGATAGAGCCTGGTACATAACCCCGACTCCCAACATGACTCCCAACATAGAAGAAAAATTCATTAGGCCGCCTCCTTCTTTAGAGCGGTTTTCCACAATTGATACTGGCTGATAACATAACTTTCATCGAGTTGCCTGACGCGTTGTACGATCGTGCGTATGCAACTCTCATAAAATCGGAGTTTTAAATCGATAGAAGTTGAAAGAAATTTTTGAAAAGCTTCGCGGGATAGAAAAAACATATGACAATCGGTTAAGGCCCTAACTGTCGCTGACCTCGGATTGTTATCGATAAGTGACATTTCACCAAATGCACTTCCCGCCCTGAGCTGCCCAATGTCATACATGGTACCGGTCAGTTGGTTGTTTTTATAGACTCCCACAATTCCGTCAAGCAGAACAAAGAGGCCTCCGGTGAGCTCTCCTTCGATCACAATATTGCTATGAGCCTCGGCCGAATTCATCGTACCCATCTGTAACAGGTGATTGAGTTCCTGATCCGCAAACGACTGGAGCAAATTAACCGCTTTGAGCATCTGTATCGTCGGCCGAAGTGCGGTGGCATTCATTAAGCTACCTTCTTCGTATGCGTGCCGTTGGCCGGGCCTGCCTCTACAATGTTACTTGCGCCGGCAGCAAACATTCTCTCATTGGTCTCAACCAGGTTGATCTGGCCCGCCTGAGCCATCATTTTTATACGATTGAGAACTTTGCGCTCAACCGCCTGATAGGCATCGCGATTGAGAACACTCACATGCGTAATTTCGTCGTTCAACTCCGCTACAAGCTCGGGCGGAGAGCGCTCATAAATTGCTCTGCGAATCAGGTCGGGAGTTCCTTTCAAAAACTGGAGCAACTCGTCATGTCTTAGACTTAAAATCACCTCAAGAAGCTGACTATCACGCAAATACCGAAGCGTATCGATACTCACGAGCTTGCCTTTAACATTTCTTGCGCTATCCGGACTTGTCATCTCGAGGTTTCTCACGACAGATTTCTGAATATCGGCTCCTGTGCGCTCCAAAAGGCTAACCAGGACCTCAGATCCTGGAAGCGCCTCAGTATTGAGCCGCGGGTTTTCGCGCCGTTTGCGCTTCAGGGCGTTTGCAACATTAAATATATAATCCCTGGGTAGATAATCAATGCGAGACAACTCAGATAGAATCGCCATTCTTAAATCTTCATCGATCTGAGAATAAATTGCGGTTCTCTTTTGATTGTCACACTGGGTAAGGACAATTGCCTTTACGGTGAGGGACTCGTTTCGAACGAGCTCGAGGATCTGCGCTCCGTCCATTTCAGCTAAGAAATCAAAGAGATTAGAAGATCGATTTCCTAAAACCGCTAACTTTCCTGAAATAGTTCTGGCATGAAGCGCCTGCAGGAGCTCCAGTTTGTCGTCCTCGCCAATTTCGATGGGATTTTTAGCGTAATACTCCATGAGCTCGCCCATATCAGACTGAAGACTGGGGTCTCTCAGCATGTCCATAACAATGCTTTCGCCGAATATATAAATATAGTTTGCCATCATCTCCACGCCTTGCTCTGTGATGATCCGGCTGAAAACATGTTTCGCCACTTTGGGATGCTCTGCAAATATTCCACTGAGCTCCTCGGCCAGACGCTCAATCTCATACCGTTTC
>CAYJBA010000277.1:0-4199 GCA_964367865.1 uncultured Bacteriovoracaceae bacterium
CACTCTTTCCCTACACGACGCTCTTCCGATCTTGGCTGCTTGTTTTTGCCTGGCTCATGGTGGGTCTCGCCACGGCGATCGTTCTGAGGTTTGCCTTTTCAATCTGGATTTTTTGGACAGAAAGAAGTTGGGCGCTATCCAGAATGTATTATCAATTTTTCGCAATCGCTACCAAGCCCGACACGATTTACCCCTACGCCATTAGGTATTTTTTCTTAACCATTCTTCCTTTTGGATTTATCGGAAGTGTGCCGGCGAGGGCCGTTCTTCACGGTATATCTAATCAGGAGGCGATCCATGTTTTCGCCGTGATCGCTACGTTTGGAATCATCGACGGGTTTCTTTGGAACCGTGGACTCAAAAGATATCAAAGCGCAAGCAGTTGAGATCGATCGCACTGGTCGCCGCGGCGACCGAAAAATAATTACCTCTCACTAGCGAATTAGCTTGCGCCAAATATTCCACGTCATAAACTTTGTTAAACCGAAACCAAGGAGGGATCATCGGATGAGTTCTTTTAAAGATATTTGTTTTACTCCGGCGGAGTTTGCAAACCTCGCCAAAATCGACCGGACAGAGATCTCAGGGCTCGAGTCCAACGGAATGTTAAAAACAATCAAGCGCAAAGTTGGAAACGTAGATCGAAAAATGATCACGCTCGAAGACATGCAAAATTATTTTAAATCGATCCGGGCCGGTCGCCACGGCGACCATTCACAAGCTCCCTCGGAACTCGCAAACACTAATGGTCAGGACTTCGAAACCGCGTTAACCAACGAAACCTTCGCTGCGCTTCCGGCATCCTCTGAAAATCTAGCGGCGATCGCCGCGGCGACCGGATTTGTCCAGGGTGCTCCGCGTCATAAAGTCCAGATGTTTTATAATGTAAAAGGGGGGACCGGTAAGTCCACACTGACGGCGCAATACGTCATGAGAGCGGCAATGACTGGACTTAATGTCCTGGCAATCGACTTAGATGGTCAGGGCCATCTCACCGTAAATCTTGATGTACTTGATGCTCACGAAAGACCCACCATCTATGACGTTTTGATCAATGACCTTCCAATTCATCACGCCGTCATGAATGTAGCACCTGGGCTCGACCTGATTCCCGCGAATCTCGGTCTCTGCAATATTGAAATTCCGCTCAATAACAAAGCCAGACGCGAATATCGACTATCCGAGGCCATTTCAAAAATTGCAGACCGTTATGATCTAATTGTTGCGGATACTAATCCAGCCGCCTCGATTTTAAATGGATCAATGCTCGTAGCCGCAGGTCTGGTTAATGTCGTTTGCGCGACAAATCCCCTTTCGTTTCACGGCATGTCGCTCGTTATGGCGACGATTGAAAACATGGAGCGTGAGTTTAAGCACGAGCTCGACATTAGAATTATTCCTAACATGTATGACAATCGCGAAGTGATCAGCCAAGAAGTTCTGGGAGAGCTGAGATCGCAGTTTGCCGACCACTGCGCAAAAGCCGTCATTAACAGAAGCGCTGATTTGAATGAGGCGACCAAACGGCGGTCCAGTGTTTGGGACGTCAATTCAAAAGGAGCTGCAGCTCAAGATATCAATAGTTTGACGGAAGAACTTTTAAGCATTTAAGCGGTTGGCCTGACTGAATAGGCGACTTCAAAAAGGAGAAATAATCATGGATGAAATCAAAAGAGAAGAAAACGCTAAAATTAAGGTAAGAACCGGCAGCGGATACCTCAAGCAGCTCTATTCGAGCGCTCGAACAACTGCAGAGAGCACCCATTCGCATCTCAAAAACCTCACCACTTTTTTAGTAAACTTTGTGCCGGTTGATAAGGTAGATGCCTCGGAGTTGCAAGTTCGAGTGCATTTCGATGAAAATGAAATAGCAGCTTTGGCTCACTCAGTAAAAGAACACGGTGTTCTTCAACCCATTTTGGTGGTCCAAGATGGCGACCGTTACAAAGTCATCGCCGGCGAACGACGGTTGCGCGCAGCCAAATTGGCGGGCCTTGAGAGAATTCCTGCACGCGTTCTTTCAACCGATGACAAAGCGACACACGAAATTGCGCTGCGCGAAAATTTAGATCGCGTTGATCTCCATCCTCTCGAAGAGGGCGAAGGTTATGTATCACTTCTTGAATCTGGCGCTTACACAAGTCATGAAGCGATTGCCAAAGCCTTCGGAAAACCAAAATCCAGAATCACAGAGTGCATCGGATACACGAGACTTCCCGAAACAACTAAACAGGAACTCATGAGAACTGGACTCAAAAATCGATCTCTTTTGCGAGAGCTTCTGATCGTCTCCGCGGATCAACATGCGAGAATTATGGCAGAGGCCGCTGGCAAAGAAGAGCAGGACGAAGAGACTGCCGGAGCAAAAAGGGTTATACCGAAAGAAACAAAGGCAGCTCGCCCTTCAAGTTTTGCTTACGTTTTTGATGACCGCGGCCTAGCCGTTCCTTCGTTTAAATGGAAGAAAAACGATAGCCACGAAAAGCTCACTGGATATGCTGAAAGCCTGAAAAAGCTTCTGGCGGAGATCGAGGCCAAACTCAAGCAATCAGTTAATTGCTAGCTACAAACTGATTGAAGTTCAAGCCAATTACAGGATGTTCGGCCTGATCCTTTTTGCTCAATATATTTTTTAAGTACGTAGCAAGCGGAATAGTGCGAATTTTTCCAGTCGGATAGGCGTGGTCGACAAATAATACATCGTTCTTTTTAACTACATATCCCTGATGTGTAATGATCGTTGGATAGGCGGAGCTTTCTGCGCGTACGACATTGAGCACAGCTCCGTTTGGAATATTTTTCAAAACTTTTTGTACATCCGTAATAGGAATGTACGTCACCTTGGCCTCGCGTTTAGTATTCCAAGAGTAATCCTGAACAGAGGCCACTGAACGACCTTCTTTTTTGAGCTGCTGAGAAACCCATGTCCCGCGGTCAATAGTTTTTGCCTCTTGCTTTACTTCGACGCCGCTGAGCTTTGCAATTTGCGCAGTCACGTCTTTGATGTATCCGGCGCTCTCATTGTTTGGAATCCAATCCAATTCAGGAAAATGATTTCGACTCACGTAATCCGTTTTGCCATCGCGATATCGGATGTTAGTCAGATGGCTGTAAAACTCGGCTGGGGAATTACTCAACGCCATCGCCGCAACAGTCTCAACAAAGGTTGTGCAATCAAATTTGTTTGGAATCAATGGCGCGGTATCTGCAATCTTAGGTCCAACGCCCACAGTTTTTAATAGATCTACCGTCTGCTGCTTCTGCCAAAAATAGGTAGTCCAATAGGTGATGCGAGTCGGAAAATCTAATTTAGCCGCAAATTGAAATTGTTTGCCGAGCGGGCCTTTTTGCGGCGCGGTCGAGGTACTGATCTGCGAAACCTTTCTAGTAATTTTCGAGGAGTTATCCAGCTCAATCGACTTGATCAAGCTCCATCCCACGATGACCACTAAGAAAATTGTAAATATTCCGGCCATCCACTTGAGTGGAGCCGGAGTTGATTTTTTTGGCCGTCCAAAGCGAAATTTTAAAATCTCGCCGCCCACAAGCTTTTCCGCCCATTTTTGAAAATCGAAACTACGCGATTTTCTTGCTGAAGCCTTTGGACGTCGCGATGTCTTTAATTTCGCTCTGCGCTCAGTTTTTGATTTCTTCACTGTTTTTTTCATAATTATCCCCGGGGTTTACCCAAAGGCCTAATCGGAAAAAAACGAATGAAACTTAATATAAACTTAAATCTTTAATATCACAGCGCAAATTCGCTTATCTCAGAGCTAAACTGTTTTAATTTTAGCCTTATCCATCAAGTACTTAAATGTGCGATCTTGTCTCAAACGAAAGACAAAGTCCTCTTTTTTTGATGGGTTCTTTGAGTAGAAGTCTTTCAATTTCGCCGGCTCAACTTTCATGGATTCAGCAACCCTACTCATTTCGTTTTGAAATTCTTCATCTGAGACTTCAATTTTCTCAGCATCTGCGATTGACTCTAGCATCAAGCTCGCGCGCACTTGAGTAGCTGCTCGGGTCTTAATTTGCTCCAACTCCTGCAACATCGCCTGCTGAATGGATTGATCGTCCATTCCTTGTTTCTTCAATTCGCTAGCCCACTCTTGCGCGAGCGATTGCGCTTGAGCTTCGATTAATGCAGATGGAATATCAAATTTATTTTTTTGCGAAAGCCCTTCAATAATGTCGTTTCG
>CAYJBA010000278.1:0-4196 GCA_964367865.1 uncultured Bacteriovoracaceae bacterium
AAAAAACTAACCCCGGAGCCAGCGGCCTCGCCCCTCCATGACCCGACCGTGCCGATATCCCTACCCTCTAATTTCCTCCCGAGTTCTATGAAGATTCGCGCGTCGCAGGATGCGACATAAGCGCGGAAAAACAGGATGTTTGTTCTTCATTCAACTCGGGAGAAAATTAGAGGGTAGGCATATCGCCACGATCGGGTCTGAACGGCACTATCGGTGCTCCTGGACCATTTTCGGCGAGATTTGCAAAAAGAGTATATTCGGGAATCCAAGCTAAACGAATCGTGTCAGTCTCTCCCGCACGGTGTTTTGCAACGATCAGCTCTGCAATTCCCTTATCTTCGGTATCCTTGTTATAAACCTCATCGCGATAAATAAAACATACGATATCAGCATCCTGCTCGATGGCACCGGATTCGCGAAGGTCTGAGAGCATCGGGCGCTTATTGGGCCGACTCTCTACTCCACGATTAAGCTGAGAAAGCGCAATGACCGGAACTTTGAGTTCTTTTGCAAGATTTTTTAAATTTCTGCTGATTTCAGAAATTTCACGCTCGCGAGAACCGTCCATACGTGCTGATTTGGTTCCTTTCATGAGCTGCAGATAGTCGACTACGATTAAATCGATTCGCTTTTCTACTGCTAAAAGTCTTCTGCAGCGGGCCCGTATGTCCATCACGGTTAAATCCCCTGAATCATCTATGTAGATTTTTGATTTAGAGAGCGTATCCGCCGCTTGAGCAAGTCTCGGCCAATCCCGATCCATGAGTCGTCCGACCTTTAACCTCTTCGCATCGATCTTTGAAAGTCCAGCAAGAGACCGAAATCCAAGTTCGTCCTTTGACATCTCAAGAGAAAAAATTGCAACTACAGCCTTGCCAGAGGTTGCGATATTCTGCGCTGCTGAGAGAAACAAACTTGTTTTACCCATGGCAGGTCGAGCTGCAATAATGATGAGCTGCCCACCTTTTAATCCGCTAGTTAACCGGTCAAATCCAGTAAACCCGGTGGCCATTCCGATCACATCGGACTTCTTAGAAGCCAGATCCTCAATCGTATGCATCGTATCGACTAAAATATTTTGAATGCTTGAAAACGACTTTGTCAGTTTCGAGTCAGCAACGGACAAAATCCTGCGTTCAGTATCATCCAAAAATGACTCGGTGTCTTCAACCCCGCTATAAGCTTCGTTTGCGATTTCAGCTGAAGTTTCAATGAGGCGCCTTAAAATCGCTTTGTCACGCACGATGCGCGCGTAGTGAGTAATATTTCCAGCAGCAAAATTATCCTCGAAAAGGCTGGTTAATGTTGCAGTCCCGCCTATTCGATCCAGCCAGCCGCGATCTCTTAATGACGAATTCAGTGTAATGAGATCGACCGGCTCACCTCGCTCGGAAAGTGAAAGCGCAACATCGTAAATTCTCTGATGTGCCTCGCGATAAAAATCACGGGCCTCAAGACCGATTTCTAATACTTGGTGTATAGCATCGTTTTTTAAAAGAATCGCGCCAAGGACGGATCTTTCGGCCTCGTTATGATGGGGCGGAACTCTCCCGCCGGGAACTCCATGAGTAGGCGCAGGCGAACCGGGCATTCCGGTATTCTCCTGTACGTAGTCCCCCCCGTTATCCACGGATTACTCCTCTTTTACAACCCAGACCTTTACGGTAGCAGAAACTTCTGGCTCAAGTTTCACTGTAACTGGAAAAATTCCCAATCCTCTAATTGGAGAGTCAAGGTGAATCCAGCGTTTTTCGACATTAAAACCTGCGGTCTTAAGAGCAGCTGCGATGTCTGCAGTGCTAACAGATCCAAATAGCTTGTCGTGTTCGCCAACTTTGCGGTGAATCGTGCACGATATTTCGGACAATTTTGCAGCGACTTCTTGCGCAGAATTTTTCTGAGCTGAGCGCTTCTTTTCTAATCCCCTTTTATGGTGTTCAATAGCCGCGACGTTTTTCTCGTCAGCAGCAACCACTAAACTTCTCGGGATTAAAAAATTGCGCGCGTAACCATCCGTGACCTTGACTACATCACCGATACGCCCCAAATTTTCGACATTTTCACGTAAGATCACTAACATGACTGACTCCTTAGCTGGCTAAAATATAGAGAGCTACGATTGCCTGAACTTCGCCCGAAAGTCAAACCAGAGGTCAAAAAATCCGAGGCCCAAAACCAAAGGGAGTAATCTAAAAACGACGATCATATAAGCCAAACTTCGCAGAAATCCTCTGATTTTCCAAAGATCTAAAAAATAACTCATTAAACTAAGTCCTTGAATGGCATACACCCCCAAAAGGACCTTTAAAATATTAAGTGCTACGATAGGGCCCCAGCCTCCCGAAAATATGTATACCGCTCCACAAAGGATAGTTGGCCAAACCAAGAACTCCGGCGCTTTCCATTCCTTCAGAAAAGTTGGCTTAAGGCCCAGACGCTCACGTATACCTTCAGGATTAATGCGGAGCGTTAGTGTTAAGTTTACCCAGATGAGAATGAGCGAAAACAAGCCAATCGCTGAGGGAAACTCTGAAACCATTGTAGATTTCCAAACTTCGATGTCCGTTTCAGGAGGAACAACGGTACTAGCTTCTTTTCCACCCATATATACAGAAAGCGTCTCTATCATCGAGTCAACTAGTTTTCGTGTCTCTGTCTTAAACGCAAAATAGGGCGTTTGTTGATGATAAGTAGCGTGGGCCACTAAAAACGCCAAAGCCGCTAAACCCATTGCAACACCAGTATAAAGTGCAATGAGCTCTATTTTCATTTTGCGATGGAGGAATTCTGTCATCGCAAGTGCAAGTACTGCCACGAAAATAGAATAAGAAACCGTGCTCAGAAAACCACCGGCGATCTGCACGATGACTAAATTGGTGCAAATAGCCAAAAGCAGCAAACCGCGACTTTTTTTCTGACCCAATACCAAAAGAGGAAGTGGGGCAAAAACAGCAAAAAATGCACTGAGATAAAAAATTCCACTTAAAAAATAAGGTGATACTTTAATCCAGGCCGGCCAGACGGGCTTACGCCTACGCCTCCCAGAACGACGGGGTTTATCTTCGACAGAAGATGAAGCACCCCCGTCAGCTCTCGGAGTGATATTCGATGAAGCTGGCGGCGATTCTTGCCTCTGGTTCACAACAAAACCCCAGCTTCAGAACCTAAGTGATCAGTTTCCTGAAGAAACGTAACCCACCAATGCGAGATTCCGAGCTCTTTTCACTTCAGTTGTGAGTTTGCGCTGATGAGTCGCACAATTGCCAGAAATTCTGCGTGGAACAATTTTTCCATGCTCGGAAATAAAAGACTGCATCATGCGGATATCTTTATAATCCATGATGAAATCTTGATCAGAACAATAGCGGCAAACTTTTTTGCGATGAAAACTACCACCGCCACTACCCCCACCACCGCGGCGTCCGCCACGATCATCACTATCTTTATCCATGCGGTCACCACGATCTCCGCGGTCACCACGATCATTTGATCTTTCAGAACGTTCACGCATATCAGTCCTCAAACTTGTAATAGCCATAAATCACCTCGCCCAGTTATTCTCTGTAATCGCTAGAATCGTCATCATAAGAACCTCTACGAAATTCTTGATTACGCTCTTCACGACGCGCTTCGCGCTCTTCTTCACGTTTCTTGGCAGCTGCATGCACATCTGCACGACGTTTACGAAATTGATCAGCATCAAATTCGCTTGCTAGGTTAACAGTCAAAAAGCGAAGAATGTTTTCGTTTAAACGAAGATTACGTTCCATTTCGTGAACGACATCGCCTTTTCCGCTATAAACTAAATAAATATAATGTCCGCGTGTCTCTTTTGAAATGGGATAGGCAAGCTTTCTTTTGCCCCAATCCTCAGTCAAAACAACCTCGCCTGCGAAAGTTTGAACAACTCCGGCGAGACGTTCTTTTAATGTATTGAGACCTTCATCCGTAATTTCAGATTTCGCTACAAAGGTAGTTTCATATCCGGCGATTGGAAAATTGCCAGATGATTCAGTAGTCCTGGTCGAACCAGGGTTTAATGCAGTCACATTGTCCTCCTTGTGGATAATGAACTTAAGTGTTCAAAAGCCCATTTCAATTTGTGATGAGATGAGCAAGGTTTCGGAGGGTGTAGCACAAGGTGGGTAAGTCTAAAACCTAAAAATCTCTAGCGGGGTGGGGTTCCAGTAGCGCTC
>CAYJBA010000279.1:0-4183 GCA_964367865.1 uncultured Bacteriovoracaceae bacterium
CAGTCCTATAGATTAGATCGGCATGATTGAACTAGAGGTTGAGCCTTGATTTGATTTAGGAAACGGAAAGAATTGGAAGATAACTTAGGCGCTGCGTTAACCAGATTTCTGGAAAATTTTCTGATTTTTTAGATGCGAAAGATCTCTAGACTTAGAAATAATCCGTCAATTTTTCGACATGAGTGACCCGAAACAGACCTTTTTCGACACTCCACCTCACATCAAGGTCAAAAATTCGACATCCGAATCGCGATGCATCGGGTTGGTCAATTTGGTTGCTAGGGCGAGGATCGAGCGCAAGCGTCTCCCGAATCAACTGAATCAGATCCGTGTAACCCGAGGACTCCCAATTCTTACAAGCCGCTAGGACTTCAGAGTCAAATAGCACTTTGACAGGAGGCCGAGATAAACGAACCCCCGTCAGCCAGCCTGAAGCTGCATTATCGATCCTGTCGGCATAATTGATATAAGGCTTCACATCTAAAACAGGGGTTTGATCTAAAAAATCTCCCCCGCTGACTTCCAAAACGATTTTGTCACCTTCAAAATCGACTCTTTCAAGTCGAACTGCGGATATCCCAATTGGATTGGGTCTATGTGGCGATCGCGTAGCTAAGACGCCCACCTTCTTTTTGTTTAAACGGGGAGGCCTCACTCGCGGTCGCCATTTTTGCTTAGGATTTACATCATGAAAAACGAAAATAACCCAGATATGACTGAACTCCGAAATTCCATCGACAGCCGCCTCCCACTCAGATGTCCGAGTCAAAACAATGCGGGCCCTTGCTGATGGGACCAATCCCGCTTGCCGAGGAATTCCAAAGTTTTCCTTGTAACATGAGTTGATCAATCCGATCGGATGGAAGGTAAAAGACACCATGGCTGGGGTAATAGCATAATTCAATTTCCTAGGCCGCGATTTTATTCTTTTTCTTTCGTTTCAATCTAAATTTCTCACATTCCAAATCCAATCGCTGTTTCAGGATTTCAAATTCCTTAATTAACAAAGCGTATATTACGCTCAATTCCTCAAATTTTCCTTTTTCAGCGAAATTTTCAATCTTTTTTGCCATTCCAGAAAATTTTCTAGCCCCTAAGCTTAAACTCGTTGATTTCAAATCATGCCCGGCACGCGCGGCCAGATCACGGTCTTTGCTTTCTATCCCGACTTTAACCTGTTCGATGAGCTTTGGAGCACCCTTAAGGAACATTTGCACCAGCTCAATAATTGTCTCATGGGCATTTTTTTCGGAAACTGATCTGGCTAATTTATCTAAAGCACCTGAATTGAAGGCGTCTCCTTCGTTATCATTTTTCTGATTTAAACTTTCAGATTGACTCTCCTCGTTTACCCTAATTTCTGGGTTTGATTCTTCGGTAGAATCCAATTGAGACGATTTCGCAATTTCGATTTTCTCTTTATTGGTCGTCTTAATCCACTTCGAAATAATCTGTTCCAAAGTTGCTAATTCAATGGGCTTAGGTAAATAGTCATTCATTCCGGCGGCAGTACATTTTTCTCGGTCTCCTTTGAGCGCATGGGCAGTAACTGCTATAATCGGAATCTCTCTGAGCTCAGGACTTTCGCTCTTACGAATTTCTCGGGTCGCCTCATAGCCGTCCATCCCGGGCATCTGACAATCCATCAAAATAAGATCATAGGATCTGGCATTTGCCATCTCGATTGCGCCCCGACCACTTTCAACCCAATCGGCCTGGTACCCCAATTTTGCAAGAGACTCTAGAATCGCAAGGCGATTAAAGGCATTATCCTCAGCAATGAGAATTTTCACTTCAGATTTAGTTTTTTTAAGATGGACTGGAATCACTTCTGTAATTTTTGCAGACTTGGACTCCATAGGAACAACTTCGAGGGGTAGGATAAACCAAAATCGAGATCCCCTTCCCAACTCGCTACTCACTCCCAGCACGCCACCCATCATTTCAACAAGCTTTCTTGAAATGGGTAAACCTAACCCAGTTCCACCGTACTTGCGAGTCATGGACGGATCCGCCTGCGAAAACGGTTCGAAAATTCTACCCATTGCTGATTCTTGAATTCCAATTCCAGTATCAACCACTTCGGTTTTGACTTTTACTTTGCCGGGACTATCTTCTGCGACGCTAACCTGAACGGTAACTGAACCGCTTTCTGTGAACTTAATCGCGTTTCCGATTAAGTTCATGAGAATCTGACGAATCCTCACCATATCCCCTCTTAGTGTCTGAGGTAAATGAGGAGGGATTTTTAGATCCAGCCTCAGGCCTTTTCTTAAAGCTCCATAAGAAAGAATCTGTACAGTATTTTGAACCGTATCCCGAAAACTAAACTCGTCATGATACAGGCCGAGTTTTCCGGATTCAATTTTAGAAAAATCCAATACATCATTAATGACTGCCGAAAGAGCATCTCCCGATTGAATGATGACACTCACATATTCACGCTGCTTAGGATTTAACTCGGTACCGTAAAGTACATCCGATATTCCCAATATTGCATTCATCGGGGTTCTGATCTCGTGACTCATATTGGCCAAAAAAAGCGACTTGACTCGTGACGCTTCAATCGCCTTTTCACGCGCAAAAACGAGCTCGCGCTCGGTCCTTTGTCGAGCGCGAACAAATCCAAGCTGAACTCCGACATATTTCATCAAATCCAAGATCTCAGGCTTGAGAGGCTCATACTTAGAGCTAAAAAATTCTAAAACAACCGATATCTTATTTTCGTCAAAAACAGGAAACGCATAGCATGCCTTTAAACCACACGATGCAGCCACCTTCACCCGCACAAAATCGGGATCGGCACCTAAGTCAGGAATAACTGAATGAGTTTTGGTCTTAATCACCTTTCCAATGACTCCAACCCCCGCCTTGAACCAAGTCGCTTCAGACACCTGCTTAAATTGTTCAAATCGATTCGAATCTCTGGCGTACCAGGTCTTGGAGGAAATCATCGTCTCTGGGTTTTCATCCCACTGGATGTAAGCATGTCCTACATCCCAACCGTTGGATTTACAAATATTGTTAAGACAAATTTGAAGTGCTTGCTCTACGGTTTTAGCTTCGTTTGAAGCCACAGACACTGCCTGCAAAAGTTGAATAAACGACTTTTCCTTGAGTAGCTGAAACTCAGCCTCAACCCAACTCGTGACATCCCTGAAAATCCAAAGCGTACCGTACCACGTGCCTTCTGAGCTTTTGATTGGCGCTACATGGCAATCGAGAAATCTGCCATTTTTTAACTGAATATGACCGAAATCCTGAGGTATCCGTTTTTCGGCGCCAAAGATAAACTGATCGAAGGCAGTTCTAGAATTTTCATCCAAGCGCTCTCTCAACGTCCTAAAAATTTCAGTAGAGGCCCTTTTATCAACCTGATTTCTGTTGATCTCCCAGAGATTGGAAAAACTCTGATTCGATGAAATTGTCTTTCCATTTGGATCAATAATGAGAACACCTGCTGGAGCTGCTTCGATCTGGCACTCGAGAAGAGTTTTTCTGAAATCCATTTCTTTAAGAATGTTACGAATTCGACTCATGTCTCGAAAAACTGCGACAGCGCCTGTCAAAGCTCCGTCCTTTTGTCTGAATGGGGATGCATTAACGCTGAGATACGCTCCCTTGCGGTGATTCTCATTTCTCACAAAAATTTCAAACTCCTTCACTACTTTTCCAGCTACCGCCTGTACTATCGGCTGTTCTGAAGGGGGAATTTCGTCAAGGGTTTCGGGATAGAAAATTCCAAACTTCTCTTGAGGTTCTATCTGTGGCGAATTCAGCGTCGAACCATATCCTAACAGCTGCTCGGCCGCCGGATTAAATAGTATCAAATTTCCTTGGTGATCTGAAACCACCACCGCATCGCTCATGTTTGAAATTACGGTATGAAGCGCCGCATTTTGACGTTGAAATGCCTCTTGAGACTCGATTAACCTTCGCTCCCATTGCTTTCGGTCAATAATAAATCCAAGCTGTTGAGCGGCATACTCTAATCCTAGTATTGCCGTCTGGTCTGGCAAATACTCTTTTTCGAAAAAAAATTCGAGAACCGCTGCTAATTCGTTTCCAACCGTGACTGGAACACCATATCCAGAAGCAAGTCCTGACTTTGTCGCTTCGGCCAGTCTCGGAAAATTACCATCCTCCCTGAGAGAGGGAATAGTTATCGCTTTATTAGCCTGCC
>CAYJBA010000280.1:0-4163 GCA_964367865.1 uncultured Bacteriovoracaceae bacterium
CTAGGTTTCGTCCCCATACTAAATATTTACCTCAAAAATCAGCTTACGACTAGATTTCTTTTCTTTATGCCTTTTTTCTAAGAAGGCTGCGAATTCTTCTTGATATGGAGATACTAATTAAGCAATGGTAATTTTCATTTCTACACCTTTCCAAAGATATATTGATCCTGGGCTATATTCTGTAAAGGGAGGCGGTACGATTTTTACTTTAGTATAAACAACTGCAATCGCTTCGGCCGTGGCACCAGACGAATCCGTAACTCGAACCAGTGTAAACCCGGGCAGACCTGTTTTAAATGTCCCTGTTTTTGGGTCAAGAGATCCTTCTCCGCGAGGCAGGTCAAAAAGGTAAGGAGGTTTTCCACCCGTTACTTTAAACGATAGCGTTTGGTTCTGAACCGCATGGACTTTCATGGGATCGATTGCAAGTGTCGAAGTCAGGTTGATTCGAATTGGGGGCGTTACGGTTGCCCATGCGCAGCTGCTCCAAATTACAAAGCAAACAAGGATCTTTTTTGCCATAGGCTTAATTGTATCTATATTATGCGACGAAGAAAAGAGGTCCCTTAATGCCACTTATTCGCAGCGTTTTAGGATCACTTCGTTTACATCGTCTCCGTCGTCACTGTAGGCAATGAGGAGGAGTACGGCCTCGCCTTGGCCACGCCAGTTTGCCCAAAGTTTCGACTCTTGATTTAAATATGCCTTTAAATCAATGTCGGAATCTTCAGCTAGGATCTTGGTAATATTTTTGTATTTCCATCCCCAAATGTTCATCTGTTCCGTGTATTCACTGCCAGCTAAGTTAAGGACTGCCTCAGAAACATCCTTTGCGGAACCCTTGTAGCAGGTTTTTAGTCCTCCTAAATTTGCGTCTCCCGGCAAATTGCCACTTCTGCGCGAAACATCTTTATAGTCCTTGCCCAAAGCCGAGAGGGATTTGCTAATCTCGGCGTCAATATGTTTTAGTTTGTCGTAGGAGTCTTCTTTTGAGGAGATTTCAATGTAATTGGGGATTAACTTTGCACCGGCTTTTTTAAGTTTTTTATTTATGGCTTCTGCGGCAATGCCGTTTTTGCCCAAATCGATAATGACCGGGATGCGCAAAGTAGCATCGGCGGAAGCTGTAGAACTCGCTAAAATTAATCCTAAAAAAGTGAACCATTTATTCATAAATACTCCCTAAAAAATTAAGATTGAATAAAGCAACGCTTTGCGTTTAACACGCCGAATTAGCAGACGCAAGCACTGCCTTATAGATCGAATCAAAATAAATTTTCTAATATCGCAGTTTTGGGTGACTGGTCGGCACGTGCAGGTTAATTTGCGGAACACATGTGCGGAAGGGCCTACCAAACTTTTACTGAAGACGAATTGGCACTGCGGTACTTGACGGAGCGATCGAAGCGACGGCCGATTCCGCCCATTAAATTCAATTTCAATTTGGCGCCAACACAAATCTCGCCCATTATTTTAGTTCAAGACGGAGACAGGCGTATTGGATTATTTAGGTGGGGCATCATTCCGTTTTGGGCCAAAGATGTTCAAAGCGCAAGTAAGTACAGTTTGATCAACGCAAAATCTGAAGAAATTACTGAAAAACGATCTTACAAAGTGCCTTTTCAAAAGCAGCGTTGCATCGTACCGGTGTCTGGGTTTTTCGAGTGGAAAAAATCAGGAGTAAGTCCCAAGAGTCCATTTGCAATTCAAGCCAAAGACCATTCAATTTTGAGCATGGCTGGAATTTGGGAGCATTGGAAATCCAAGGATTCTGAAGAGGAGGTCTGGTCCTTTTCGATTATTACAACATCGCCAAATTCAGTGATAAAGAAAATTCATGATCGCATGCCCGTGATTTTAGAGCCGAGCGAGGAAGCCCAGTGGCTCAACCCCGAAAATCAAAATGTGATCGCACTTAAAAAAGCGCTCAAACCCTGTCCAGACTCATTACTTGAAGCCTATGAGGTGTCGACTCTTGTAAACTCGCCTAAAAATAATCGAAAAGAAATCTTGGAACCGCTCGATTAGACTTTTAGCTTTGACCAGACTCAAGGATCTTTAGTTTATTCAAATAATATCAAATAGTTAAGCAACTAAGCTCGTTCTTATCAGTTTTGGAATTGAAATTCTCACGCTCTGTGTTATCAATAAAGATGTATCTGCTTCTATTGAGTTTGCGGGCATCGGGCCCTTTCCTCTTTAGTGGCTCCCAGCCTTTAAGGAGGTTTTCATGGGTAAGAAATTGTATGTGGGCAATCTTCCGTTTACTGCAACAGAAGAAGTTTTGAAGGAAACATTTTCACAATGTGGAAATGTCGAATCGGTAAAAATCATTACAGATCGCGACACTGGCCGTAGCAAAGGCTTCGGCTTTGTAGAAATGTCTAACGACACAGAAGCCCAAGCTGTGATCGGAAAATTTAACGGTGCAGACTACGAAGGCCGTACACTCACTGTGAACGAAGCTCGTCCTATGGCTCCTCGCGAAGGCGGCGGAGGCGGGCGTGGCGGTTTTGGCGGCGGTGGTGGTGGCGGACGTGATCGTGATCGCGGCGGTTTCGGTGGAGGCGGCGGCGGTGGTGGACGCGGACGTCGGTTCTAATTGAAATTTAGATCCTGAAAAATTTAAAGGCCGGTAGGCGCTGAACTTGAGTAAAACTCAAAGCAGTGTTGAGCCGGCCTTTTTTTATAGGTCAGTCGGAACGTTGGTTTGCCCGTATGTATTCATGCCCCAACACTTGATCCCTTCGTCGTGGAGGGCACAAGCCGAGAAGGGACCCACAGAAATTTTACGAATATTTTTTAGTCCTTTTGGAATGGTGTTTATCCCTTGGCTGGGGTCACCCCAACATTTTATTTGGTCATTTGCCAATAGCACGCAAATATTATTATCACCCGCGACGACATCTAGGATTCCAGATAAATCTGCCGGTGGCGTTAGTTGTCCAGATCGATTTTCTCCCCAACATTTAAGGCGGCCATCTGCGAGCGCACATGAATACCCGACGCTAGCCACAATTTTAGAGACATTTTTAAGGTCTGATGGCGGGGGTGCGGTTACACTTCCTGATTGATCCATCCCCCAGCACAAAATCCCCTCAGGGTAGAGAGCAGATGCTTCGTATAACGCACAGACATGAAGCACTCCAACTGCAATTTGCTTGATATTTTTTCGACGCAATTCATTAGGTATATTGAGTTGCCCATAATATTCCTGACCCCAACAAGTAACGCCACTTGATTCTAACGCACAAGTGACATCCCCGGCGGCGCTGATCTGACGGACGTTTTTTAGTGAAAAGGGTACCGCGATTTGCCCAACTTCATTAGAACCCCAACAGCTGACACGGTCGCCTTCTGCATCTATCGCGCATGTATGGCTATTTCCTGTCACAATCTGGCTCACCCGATAGAGTCGAGGGGGTTCGATTTTACCATGTTCGTTTTCGCCCCAGCAGATTACACCACTGTCAGACTGTGCGCAGGTGTGGTAGAGCCCAGCAGATATCTCCCTGGAATTTACGGGTGCTCGACGCTTTATCGTCTGACCGAAGCGATTATTTCCCCAGCATTTAGATCCCTGGTCATCTAAAACACAAAAGTGGTCAGCGCCAGCTACGATTTTTTTAATATTTCTGAAACCGCCCGGAGCTCGGTAATTCAGTCCACATTTTACGTCATCGTCGTATAATACCGCGCAGAGGATCCCATATCCAATTGCGAGTTGCTTAACGTTTTTAAGATTAAATGGAACATTGAAGGGATTCTCAAGTTTTAGCCCCCAGCATTTGACACCGTCTTCGTCCACTGCGCAGGCATTATGCTTTCCGCCAGCAAGCAATTTTACATTTTTTAAACCAGCTGGAACTTCCGCCTGACCATAATCGTTACTACCGAAACACTGCACTCCATTGTCTTGGAGTACGCACATAAAATTGGAGCCTGAGGCAATTTGTGTGGGTTTTTTTAACATCGAAATTTCTAAATTTAGATCTCCCCAGCATTTGACACCCTCGTCATGCAACGCGCAGGTGTGGTTGGTGCCTACGGTCAGTTGCGTAATATTCTTCAGGCCTGGAGGCGTGATATTTAATCGATTGGAGTCATCTCTTCCCCAGCACCACAATCCATCCGTGTCAACTACACAGGTGCGGTCTTCCATC
>CAYJBA010000281.1:0-4150 GCA_964367865.1 uncultured Bacteriovoracaceae bacterium
TTTATATTTTATTTAAATATGAAAAATATCCAAAAATTCGAGCTGAGTATCTTAAGGGCTTCATGGAGCAGCAGCATGATCCTGTTAAAAATGATGGGAATATTTTTTGGAATTTTCTACTCGCCTCTCAATTAAAGACTGACCCGGCAACGGTTCAAGAGTGGGTTGATCAATTTAATGATTTTCCGACAGACAAATATTGGGAACGTAAAAACAGCGATAATCCTCAGATTCCAAAATTTAAGGCCTTTGGAAGCCAGTTTTTTAAACACGGTGAATTTAATTGGTTTTCTTATGAGCCACTGCCGCTCAACATTCGTCCGATGCATGGATTTGCTTGGCAGAATCAACCCTATAGTTTGGACGGCAAACTTGAGGATGCCGCTCCTGGTGTTCCATTTTTGGCGGCTTACTGGCTGGGTCGTTTGCATGGATTTATTTCAGTCGCCGATTAATCCGAATTTCAACTGACTTTCAAAAAATAAAATTCCCCGGAGGCTCGGCACCTCCGGGGGGGCTTAATAAATCCCTGAACACTCAATATTCAGGGATTCGGGCGCAACATTGAAACCAACGTAATCAGTGTGGGGTGATTACAGAAGTTTCAAAGCTTGCATAGGTGCAGAGTTGGCTTGAGCGAGAACCGAAATCCCAGCAGATTGGAGAATGTTCTCACGGACAAGTGCAGTGGTTTCTGTAGCGAGATCCGTATCAGCGATACGTGACCTTGCATGAGCCAAGTTTTCTTGGCCAATGCTCAAATTGTTAACCGTTGCATGAAGCTTGTTTTGGATCGCTCCGAGATTGGCGCGTGCTGAGAACACTTTGCCCATCCCCTCGTCGATTTTCTCGAGAGCGTCGCGAGCATCTCCGATGCTTTCGTAGTTCAATCCATCCACGCCAAGTTCGCCAGCGCGAACATTGTATTCTTGGGTGTTAAACAAAATGCGATCGCTTTCATCACTTCTAATTCCGACTTGAAACTCAAGATCCGATTTGTCGGCTTCACCATTTAAAAGAGGAGTTCCGTTAAATGTAGTGACATTTGCGATACGATCTACTTCTTTTATGAGACTTTGTGCTTCCATGTTGATAAAGCCGCGTTCTTTGTCACCGACAGTGTCTGAAGCAGCTTGAATCGCTAATTCCCGAAGACGGATGAGTAGATTTCCGGTTTCTGTGAGGCCGCCTTCAGCAACCTGTGCAAACGAAATTCCGTCGTTTGCGTTTCTTTGCGCTTGTCCCATCGAACGAATCTGCGCGCGGATGTTTTCAGAGATTGAAAGTCCAGCGGCATCATCACCGGCTTCGGTGATGCGCTGACCTGACGATAATCTTTGGTAAGATTTTGCCTGATTTTCACTCGTGTGAGCGAGTGCCCGACTGGAAGCCATTGCTGCCATGTTGGTATTTATTCTTAAGCCCATAAAAAGTCCTCCGATATTAAACGCGAGCAAGGTTGCCCATTATAACGCATTGCGTTACAATAGATTACACATCACCCGGAAAATGCCACGTGCGTGGGTAAGCGCGTAGGCCGAGTACATTTTTACGTCTGTGTTGAGATAAGAGACTCGGTACAACAACCCGAGTTGAGACACAACGCGAACCGCCTCATGAAACAGCAACGTACACTTGGCAGACGTTTATTTCACCCGAGGGCCAATCCCTCTGATGACAACTATCCTATCGGTGCGGCGCGTTAATACTTTAGAAAAAAAAGGAGAAATTAACAATGTCCTGATTTCGTTTTGAGATCATGGATTTGTTAATCCCTTGTTTCTCAGGGAGCTGCTTTCATGGCAGCCCCCTGAGAAGGTGTGGGGAACTCAAGCTCGATTAGATGAGCTTCAACGCGAGTGTATTGTTTTGGTTGGCTTGACTGAGGACCGATACGCCAGCGGAAGTGAGAATATTATTTTTCACTAGTTCCGCGGATTCGTATGCCAAGTCCGCATCATGAATACGACTCCTAGCGCTGGAGAGGTTTTCATCGTAAATATTTAAATTATTTACAGTTGAACCCAATCGATTTTGAAGCGCGCCCAATTCTGCACGATTCTCAACCAATGTGCTAATTGCCGAATCCACCGACTCAAGGTTTTCCTGCGCTGATTGCTTATCAGCGACAGTGATGCCCCCAAGTCCAAGCCGATCCAAAGTCGAATTTGTTTTTCCAACATCGAAAGTAAAGCGATCTTCGTTCGGGCGGTTATTTAGACCGACCTGAACTTCCATCAATTCGCCTTCGCCGTTCAATAGTTTTTTGCCATTGAACTCTGTACTGTTTGATATGCGATCCACTTCAGTTTTTAATTGCTGAACTTCTTTATCGATAAATCCTCTTTCTGTGTCGCCGATCGTGTCCGATGCAGCTTGAATCGACAATTCTCGAAAACGAATGAGGATATTTCCAATTTCATTCATTCCGCCTTCAGCGGTCTGAATCATAGAAATTCCGTCGTTCGCGTTGCGAACATCTTGTCTGATGGATCTAATGTGTCCCCGCATTTTTTCTGATATTGCTAATCCCGCAGCATCATCAGAAGCCCGTACGATCCTAGAGCCCGAAGCCAATCTCTCTAGTGAACCTTTCTGTGCGTCGCTATTGATACCCAAGTTGCGTTGGGCGGCAAGCGATTGCGAATTCGTGGCAATCCTCATACCCATAATATTATTCCTCCCGAAGAGCCCCGCGCATGAGTGCCTCGCGAGAGAGGTGTGGACATAGTCCTGTGCCTCAGTCGTTTAGACCCAATTACAAAGCAGTTAAAATGGCAGGAATTTGCTGTACCCCTGCCCGCTCAAACCCTAACTCGGAACCGTTCCGAATCAGAATAGTCGCGTTTCACCTAACCAGATCGGTCGTGTATTTGTAAAACTTTAGACAAAAACAGTCAGTTATTGTCGCTTTAGTTTATTTGAGTATTGTATTCTATTAAGATATTGATATTTTAGATAAAAATTTAATTACAGCTTTATACGGGCTAGTTCTTTTTTTCAAGAGCTCACTTAATAATTTATTTCCACGACTTGAATTCAGCTCTTTTTCGAATGAAATCATTACCTTTTCTATCAGGATATCGCTCAATTCATTTACCAAAAATCGGATTGTCTTTTCTTCCCTCTTGCCTTGCTGCGTCAAAAATGTCTGATGCTTTTCAACTTGGGCGAGCAGTTCGCTGATTCCAAGATCATTCACGGCCACAGTTTTCTGTATCGGAATCTCCCACGAACCTGGTTCAGGATGACTCATTTGAACGAGGCCTGTTAGCTCCTTTACGATTTTATCTGATTCTGGACGATCTGATTTATTGACTACATAAACGTCGGCAATTTCCATCAGACCCGCTTTAAGAATTTGAACGGAATCGCCGCTTTCGGGTACTAAAACCACAATTACGGTCTGCGCCAGCTTTAAAATATCCAATTCAGTTTGTCCCACCCCAGCGGTCTCTACTAAAATGACATCAAAACCAGCAGCATCTAAAACCATTACTACCTCTTTGGTAGCATGAGAGAGCCCGCCGTGCTTTCCACGCGTTCCGAGGGAACGAATAAAAACATTTTTATCACCGGCGTGCTCCTGCATCCGGATTCGGTCTCCCAAGATCGCCCCTCCGGAAAATGGACTCGATGGATCAACAGCTACAACAGCTACCTTTTTCTTTTTTTTTCTCAGTGCCTGGATGAGTTTGTCTACGATTGTCGATTTGCCGGCTCCAGGCGGCCCCGTGATGCCCCAAATCTGAGCTTTACCGGTCTTTGGGTAGATCAGCTCGATAATCTTGGTGAGTTCAGGGTCTCTGTTTTCGACTTTCGAAATCAGTCGCGCCAGAGAAAGCCTGTGTCCTTTTAACATGTCATTTACGAGTTTCATGAGCTCCATAGACTATATCTGTTTTTTGACACGACCTCGAGAAGGAAACTTCTACCCCTTGACTGGAATGCCGGGGAGAGGGACTCTAGAAATAGAGGGTTTAAGGCGCCTATGGAATGGAACTGCCCCCATTGTTCGACCGGTATATCGGTTTCGGACTCGAATCTCGGAAATACTTGGTCCTTTGCTCGTTGCTATCAATGCAAAAACTTTTCATTGATCCATTAATCTGAACCCGAAAACATTATTCGGGTCGATAGTCCCCCGGGT
>CAYJBA010000282.1:0-4135 GCA_964367865.1 uncultured Bacteriovoracaceae bacterium
CACGTTAGAATATTTTTTAGAGAGAACTGCCGGGTAAGCTGGAATTTCAGTGAGCTGGTCTCCCCGATCTCCAGCAGCGGCAATAACAATTACTCCATGATCTTGAGCATATTTTACACCCAACTCAATGGCCTGGGACGAAACGCGGGTTGCCCATCCCACTAAAATCAATTTAGCATTGTGATCAGTTGCAAACTTAAAAGCAGAATAGATTGCGGCAGAGGTCGTTAATCCCCAAGGATTAAAAATTTTTATCGGAATAATCTTTGCTTCAGGAGCGACTGCTAAAACTGCGCTCGCAAGCTGTGTGCCATGATAACCGTCATCATAGGGTCTGGAGTCTCCAGAAATAAAGTCCCAGCCGTACCGATCTTTGCGCCCAGAGGGATCCTCCCACGGAGTGGGATTGAGCCAAATATGCTCGCTCAGTACGGGGTGATTGTAATCCACCCCGGTGTCCAAGATCGCGACTAGGGGATGAATTTCGGCCATTTTCGGACTTTGATCTAAACCCATCTGTTTTGCCCAAGGTGCCAATCGAGCGGCTTCTGACCATGATTTTGCATCAGTTAAAAAACCGCCAAGACCATCCGCCACTTGATTTAAAGTTTGATCATAGGAGTAATAACG
This sequence comes from uncultured Bacteriovoracaceae bacterium, assembly GCA_964367865.1. Classification (GTDB taxonomy): domain Bacteria; phylum Bdellovibrionota; class UBA1018; order UBA1018; family UBA1018; genus CAYJBA01. The sequence goes on from CAYJBA010000282.1 coordinate 631, forward strand.
CCAGATTCTAAATGGCAGAAAAACAAGACCTTCTAAACTTTTAAGAAAAGCTTGAAAAAAGCTCATTTCAGGGACAGTTCCATGTAGGTCGGGTTTTGAGATATTGATCCCTTTTAGTTCGATTGCCTCTGATGCAACAAGGACTGGGAGCTCAATGCCGGGAGCGACTTTTTCTGACAGGGCGGCCGCTTTTTTTAGTTCTGCAATTGGACTTGCGCTCAGGTCATAGACTTGTCTCAATTTGGCGCCTACTCGCAGTGTACTTATATCTCCACGAACAAGTTTAGCTACGGATCCGTCATCCACACTGGACGTTACTTCAACAACATGACTGGAATCATCTGCTAACTCAAACAAGGTTCCGGGTTTTACCTCGGCTCTAAATCCCGTGCCCAATAGCAAAGTTCCATCATTTAAGACTGCATCTAAGCAAGCAGTGAGAGGTAAATCGCCAAGGGCTCGATCAAATACTCCGAGAGTGGCCTCCAACGCCCGACCCATCGCCTGAAGCATCGCATCGGTCCTGGCAATTGTGATTCCACCGCTATATTGTAAATATCCCCCGGCCACGTCGTAATAGTATCCGCTGCCTTTTACCCGTACGTCGCGATACTCATTTCGGTTGGCCAAGGGCGCATCAATGAAAACGCGTAAATGGATTTCACTTCGGTAGCTCGCATATTTGAGTTTTAGAAAAGCGAAAAGAAAATCGATATTAAATCCATCACCCAGGTCCAGACCCGCACGAGAGCCAAAAAGCTCTCCTCCTTTTTCGTCAAAGGTGCGATCCATCCAGTTGGGCTCAAATAGGACCGACCTCATGGGAAATTCATTTTTTTCTGTTCCAAAGCCGTCGTTAAAAACCGTTCTCATTCTCTCATCGAATCCATAGAACATTCGACCACCGCGACCGCCCGTGACGAAATTCATAGCGTCTACGACAACTCGAATCTTTGCAGCTGGGACAAACTTTCCAGACCAATGGTACTCGGGACCTCGCTCGCTCTCAGCAATTGCAGCAGCATGTTCTGCTTCTGGATCCGCTACAATGTACCGACCACTTTCGGTCAGCCGAGACGTCAATTTAGCCTGAAACCCCTGGCCAAAATCTTTAACCTCGTGATTGGGAAGTTCAATTCGAACATCACGCACATTTTCTAATGCGATTACGCGTTTGCCGTTTTGAGCAAGCGACAGGGGCGTTTCTGGCTTTTTCTTTCCTGCAGCGAGGGCCTCGGCCCCGATCTGCGGACCCAATATCCCGATTACAAAGAGCGTGATCCAAAATCTAATCATAAACAACTGCCCTTAGTCCGTAGGCCTAACAACAACGATATCCCCTGGATGAATTCCTCTTGCATCCTGAAAGGAATCAACTAAAGCTACGCTCGACAATGGATCCACCTTAGAAGTCCGAATATAAGCAACGGCCTTAAATACATCGCAGATTCCTACCGCGGGCTCAACCGCATAAACCACAAACGTTTGGTTAGAAGCAATATTGAGATTCGAACCCGCATCGAAAAGGACTATGCCAGTCTCTGGAACAAATTCTCGGACCTTCGCATGCCAAGCAACCTTGTTGAGCTGGGGAGAAAGGGCCAATTTTCTCAAGCCTTCTGCCATCATTTTACGAATGGCCTGACCCATCGGAGTCTTCCATAAAAATTCAGGGCCTAAACTGATTTCCCCAAAGTTAACCATAAACTTAATATCACCTTGTAGTAGCGACTGATCTACAGTGGCCGCGGCTCGGGTTGAACATTGACCATTACTGCACTCATAGAGAAGAAAATCCATCGAGACGGTCCCAATTGTTACTTCTGCGCTTCCTTCGATTTTGTTGCCGATGATTTCAGATCCAGCACCCGAGTATCCAAATTTGATTCCAAATTTACTCACCTCGAGTTCAAGCGTACTGACAGAGGCCCGCAACTCTAGGCGCGATCCACAAGGAAGTGTATCAGTCGGATCCATTACACTCAGTCCATTTGCGTTTGGAATATTTTGAGTACCGGTTACTTCGGCGGCAAGGATGCTCTTTAAATCCAAACTGAGATCCACTTCATGCATGTTCGGAAGCTGAAAAGACTTGGTACCCACGCTCGTCAAAAGCACAGAGCGAACCGGATGTGGAGTTTTGGAAACAGTCCCAGGCGTGCAGCCTGGATTTTGCGGAGTTTGTTTTTTTCCGGCGGCATGCACCGAAGAACTCGCGACAGCAGAAAAAAATAAAACTATTAATAGAAACTGAATCGAGGCTTTCGACATAATACTCCCTTCAAACTTTCATTAAGTACAATTTGAATGGCTAGCTCGACCTACAGCAGAGGAACGTCAATACTTGACATTTTTAATGCTAACTTCTGATTCCGTTCAAGGACTTGTCGGAATATTTCACCCGGTATTTACCGATCGAATCTGTTTTTCTGCTTTACGCAGGGCCGCTGCGGATTTTTAAGCAGATTCTCGCGTCAGGATGACGCTTTATGCGCGCAAGGCCAGGAGGGCCGGTCTGCTTAATAATCCGAAGCGGCCCTAGGGTGCTTCGTACAAATTATTTAAAACGATGATTTCAATTCGACGATTACGTGCCTGACTCCACTGATCTGACTTTTGGCTAATCGGCCTAAAATGTCCGTATCCGGCGATTCCAAGTCTAGAGGGGTCGTAATCCATTTTCTGAATCCAATAATTTGCGACCCAAGCAGCTCGTGCGGCCGAAAGCTCCCACGAACTGGGAAATCTGTCGAGATTGGTCTCATGGGAGTCTGCATGACCCTCAACGCGGATGAGACGCTTAGTCTTTTTTAGAACGGCACCAATCTTATCTAAAACGGGTCTGAGATCGGGCCTAACCAAAGCTTCACCCTCGTCAAAAAAATCTTTTGCCGCGATTCGAATGATTAAACCACGACTATCGAACTGCATTTGAAGTTTATCGCTCAGATCCGCCACTCCGAGCTCTAGGCTAACGGACTCCTCAAGCAATTCTTTAGTTTCTAAAAGTTCTGGATCAGGATCCGCAGCAGTATGTGTTTTTCCGGCCGGAAGATTTTGTAAACGGCCTGCCGTTTGTTCTTTAACGTCCATCGGATTAATCGTAGCGCCCCCTGATTGCCCACCTGTATCAATCATTCCCGAAGGACCGGCAGAAAAAGCAGCTTTAATGCTTGCAGCGACCTTTTTAAATTTGGCGATATCCGCCTGAGAAATCGCGTACATCACGACGAAAAACGCGAATAGAAGCGTAATAAAATCCGCATAACTCACTAACCAACGCTCAAGATTGACGTGTTCCGGATGTTTTTTTCTCATTTTTTACCGTGATCGTCGCCCCGTCTCAAATGCTCCTCGACAAAAACCTCGAGTTTTTCCTGTAAAAAGTGGGGGTTAAGACCTTCTTGAATCCCCACAACCCCAAGTTTAACGACCTCTTTGGTCATCATTTTTTGGGCTGCTTTTCTTCTGAGTTTTGTTCCCCACGGAATCAATAGCAAATTGG
>CAYJBA010000283.1:0-4128 GCA_964367865.1 uncultured Bacteriovoracaceae bacterium
AGTTCGGCTCTTCAGAGACTGATGTTTCCACCATCTGGGCCATTCGCGAAAATTTTTAAGTATCAACGGTAGCAGCTTATTCAAGCCGGATTTTGATTTTGCTTGCGACATTACTCTTGCCTCATCGGGGGACTAGATTTGCCGGGCGTAAGCGCTAAAAGCATTCCGCAAAAAATTAGAAAACTGGAAAGTGCGGTTCGGGAGGTAATGAGTTCTCCTTTCCAAGCCCAGGCAAATGCGGTGGCGACGACAGGTTGAAGGTAAACGAAAAGCGCCACAGTCGAAGTTGCGCGAATTCGAGCGAGAGCCCAGAGACTCAAAAAATAGGTCAGTAGCGTTCCGCCTAAAATTGCAAATGTCATGCATGCCAGGAGCTGTTCGTCTATGGGCGGCAGTTTAAAGTGAATCCAATCGGGTAACGCGATTAACGTTAGGCCTACGCTTCCGTAAATAAAGAGCCAGGCGGTAGTCCATACTGAATCATGTTTTTCTAGAAATTTTTTGCTGTAAGAAAGAAAAAACGCGTAGCAGAGACAGTTAAACATGGTGAGAAGATCACCAATCAATGTTGAATCTGAAAAGGAAAAATTTTCAACCTTACGAATTGCTAAAACTCCAACGAAAGCACAAACAAATCCCAGTGCTCTTTTACTGGTCAGAGGCTCCTGGCCTCGAACCGTAACGATTACTAGTGTGAAAATGGGAATCAATGTATTTAGGACGGCACTGTTAGTCGAAGTCGTGTATTTTAAACCTAAAAGAAAAGAGCCCTGATTGAGGATGATGCCCAGAAGTGAAAATAGGACGAGTTTTCCAAAAAATTCGCCCGAAACTTTGGGATGTTTGCGCCCGGACGCGAGGGCCACGCAGATCATAACAACGGCTGAGACGATTACGCGAAAGCTCGCCCATAAAAGAGGCGGAAACGAACCAACTACGACTTTAGAAATGACATAATTCAGGCCAAATAGAAGTTGAACGACAAGCAGCGCAATGAGGACCCCAGGTGTCATGATTCCTTATATGACACCATGAAAGGCTTAATATGTGGAGTCTAAAACCGAATTTTTCTTAGACTTAAGGCTTGGTTTTGCTAGATTTAATGAGAATGCATAAAATTTTTTTACTCACCGCAGCTTTGTGCGTCGGTATGCTGAGCAATAAGGCGTTTGCCTATATTCATTTACTTCCGAAAGATCTGACTTCTGTCGTGCTTTCTGAATCTGTTCCCACCGCCTTTGCCCCAAGTTCATTTGAAGCCGAGGATTTTACAATCGCTTGGGATGGGGCCTCACCCGCTTCGTCAAAAGTTAAACTCCTATCCGGTAGTTTAGAGTGGGTTCGTGTTGCTGACTTTCTGGTGATTCCGCGCGCAAAAATGAGCTTGGTATTGGAAAATACAAGTCACGCCCGAGTGATGACTGGTGACTATTCACAGATTCTTCAAGAAAGCGGTACTGGAGTTCGCGGAGAGGTACCTGTTGCACTTATTTCGGGATCTCGTAATAAAATTGAAGTAACTTACGTTCAGAGTGGGCAGGAAAGAAAATCGCTGTTAATTGTCGAATTTAAGCCCAGACCGAATGCGCCCCGAGAAAGAGTTTTTTTCGATCCAAGCTGTTCTCCCTACCGAATGAGGACATCCTCAGTACCGGTACATAGCGATCGAGAGTGGATGTATGTCGGATGCCGAATGGTTGCGGTTGAGTCTCAGCCAGACCGTAGTGCCAGTCTTGAGATTTTAGTTTTCTGGGATCACGCTCCCCCTGTGATCGAGGTGGGTGGAGTGGGTACTCCCTGGACCCTTCCGTCCGTTTGGACATTTAAGTTGGGGGGCGCTTCGCGAACCTTGACTCTCAAAGAATCAAACCACGAAGTTGCCCTCGAATTTAATGTACCGGATCCTCTCCATTTTTTTTCGGTCGGAATGGGCATCGGGCCTTATTCCTACTCCATGTTTGGGGGTGGGCAGGATGAATCCAAGTATTCGGCAATTGTTACGGTTTATGGTTCCTATTTTATAACTGAACTTACACGGATCGTGGCGTTTGGAGCTACTGCCCTCAACTCGAATTATTATACTGATTTTGGTTTTTATCTTAACCTTGAAAACAATCGAACCTTGGACCGCCGAATTGCGGTTAATCTACTTTTAGGACTTCATATGATTGGATTTCAGGCGAGAGGTCAGTATTTTATTAGACCGGGGGTTCCTCAAGGGGTTGAAGTAATTTTTAACGACGCTTTCATCAAGGGATACAATGCGAGTGTTGGCGCTTTTTTATTTCCTCCTATTAATGGAAAAGCCTATGACAATGTCTGGATCCGATACGGATCGTCCGCTTTTTTCGCTGAGATCAATTACATATCTGCTCAAGAAAAAATAGACGAAACTCCCTACTTTCAAAGGGCCTTTGGAGTCTCGATCGGATTTCCAGCAGCTAAATTATTTTGAGCCCGAGAATCATTTGCTGCGCTGATTTGATTTTTCAGCTCAATCCATTTTGAAAAATATTGAGTACTTCGGTTGCCGTGATACCAGAGAATCTCTCCAACAATATTTTTTTTTCGATGAAGAGAAAGTACGTCCTGAGTCTCGTGGATGCGCTTTAAGAGTAGCGGCTGTAGTTTACTAAATTCAAAGTTGTTTTTTAGGATGCGGGTTCCAGATTTCACAGCACTCTCCCATAGCTCGGGGTCCGAATGGAGCCTGACGGCCGCAGCCGCAAATGCCCGGGCATCGCGGGCGACGAGCCCACCCCATTCGCCCTTGATCTGCATGCCTTCTGCAGCGAGTGGAGTTCCCACTGCGGGCGTACCGGCCATCCATCCGTCGGCAATTTTTCCTTTAATTCCTGCGCCAAATCGAAGTGGCGCGAGATTGACTCGATAATTTCGTAGGGTTTCTATCGAATGATCTGCAGGACCCATCACTCGAAAACCCGTTATAGGATCGTTCAGCTGCATGATTTCGCGCGAAGGATAAGCCCCATAGACAAAAACCTGTGCGGCAGGCGAGAGTGCGCGGATGTATGGCCAGATTTCATTTTTTAACCAAAATGTCGCATCGGCGTTGGGTGGATGTCTAAAGTTGCCGATCATCACGTATTCGCTTCGATCTTGATAAGGGCGATTGAGAGTGAGTGGTTCAGGGTAACAAAATCCAAAAGTCATAAGTAGAGAAGTGGAAACCCCAAAGTGTTCGACTAAGAGCGCGGTTTCAAAGTCCGATAGAATCAGGCTGAGGTCACAACGATAGATAGAAGCTAATTCGCGATTTGAATCGTCAGAATGGAGATCAATTTTAGTATCAAATATGGCGTCCAGTGACGCACCCGAGGTAAGTGCCCGTTCTCTCGCTCTCCTGAGAAGATGTAAATCCTGGGTATCTAAAACCAAAAGCGCATTGGGACATTGATCACGAACGCGCCAACCAAACTGCTCCTCGATGACAAAGCGATCAAATAAAACTACGTCGGGGCTGAGCTGCGAAATGAACGGATCAAAGGCGGGATCATTGGGCTTAAAGGTGTAAGTTGCAATACCTTCGGCTTCGATTTCACTTGCATAGGAATTCAATCCTGAGGGCGAAGAAAAGGTAATTCTCCAGCCCGCTTTTTTAAAGATTCGAATGAAATCCCAATCGCGGATGCCAGCTGCCGACGAACAAGGTTCTGGCCAGACATATCCGATAATCAAAATGTGGGGAGGTGGGCTGAGTTTCAAAGTTTTTCTCCAACCCCTATTTAATTTGTGTCCCTTTCAGTGTAAAGGAAAACCATGGATTTAAACGGCTCGACTTTGCTGATTTCAAGACGATCCCCCTTCGCACGTCGGGTAAGACTGGCGTTTTTAGAGGCTGGGATCGAGTTTACTGAGCGAATTTTAGAGGTTTTTCATCCGAATGCTGAATTAAATGCAATTAATCCACTGGGGAGAGTTCCCACGCTTATACTGAGATCTGGCCAGATTTGTGTTGATTCCCATGTCATCCTTGCCCGTTTGTACGAGGCCCAGGGTCATCCCTATCAGAAATATTCAGAAGCCCAACGCCATAAACTAGATTTTTGGACGGCGATGGGAGTTGGGCTTTGCGAAAAAGCTGATGAGTTTTTTTTTGAAACTCTA
>CAYJBA010000284.1:0-4107 GCA_964367865.1 uncultured Bacteriovoracaceae bacterium
AAGGCGCAAGATCGATGGAAGTTACGGGGTTAAAGGCGGCGCTCCATTCCGATCCCATGGCCACGAGACCATAGATCGCCGTACCGACCAAAAGTAAAATCAACAGGTCAGGAAGGGTCGCAAATTTTTCTGATATTAAGGCTCTTTGCACCCATTACTCATAGCCGGGCCAACCAATGGCTTCAAGATCAATCAAGAATTTTGAGCCCGAAGCGTACGTTTCTCGAATGCCATCCCAATGCTCCCGAAGTGTATCTCCAGTGAGCGCGCACATCCGATTATTGGGGTCGAGCGTGTAAAAGACAAAGGCCTCTCTCTTTTCGTCCCAAAACTCGCTGTAGCAATCGGGAAATCCCATGACATGACCAAATTCATGAATCATAGCTACCTGCGAATACTCGAGCCAAAGCTTTTGGTTCGAATCCATCGTGATCACATCACCGCCCACGGCATTTACATACGGCATAGCACCCTCTTGCCAATGCACCTGGATCACGCCCGGAAGCGCTTCAGCCGCCGGGACTAGGCTTTGATGAAACCCAGGATTAGACCAACCTATTTCGATTTGCGACGAGATCCAGCTTAATAAGGTAGGTGGAATTTCAAATGCCTTATACTTGAGCCCTAAAACACCTTGGTCACTGAGGTGAACCTCTACATCGAAGTGCTTTTGCTGAATTTTAAACCGGGATGAATAAACTTCCTCACCCGCTACAAAAACATGGTCGACAAAGTCCTGAAGATCGCCCGGGTCGTCGAGATTCACGAAATGGACCGCTTCTGCCATGCAGTCGTCCACGCCACGACCTCCAATCGGACACCCTTCAGCTATTTTTTTGATTAAAAATAACCGAGATTCAGCTGAAATTTGAGACCAATTTTTTAACTGATTTTCAATGGCGTCTTTTTCAATGCGCATTTTAAGCCAGGGCCTAAAGTCTCGGGCTTCTTTTTTAAAAGACTCTCGCGATGGATAAAGGAGAATCCAGCGCGTTGCCATACTGTAGGCTTCAATGATCGTCCTAAATCCAGGAAGCAAATCCTGCATTTTAAGCGAATGAGGAATTTTTTTAGGAAGCGGTTTATAAGAATCGAGCGCATCCAACACAGATCGATGCAAAAGAGAGATCCCCGCTTCAAAGGTTTTTTCAATACTGCTCGTGTTATAGACTCGCGGGCGATCTGCGGTGGGTTGGTTTAAAATGTAATCTTGCTTTCTCCAGAGCTGTTCGCGCATTTCAGGCGCAATTTCCGCCTGAAGTAAATCCGTCCATTCGATAATTCGAGCTCCGAGGCGTACGATTTTCGCCAGCTCATAGCGACCTAAAAGGTGGGGTGACATCAACTCAACAGATTCCGGCGGCATTAAATACCCCGGCTCAACTGGGCTTTCGCGAAGCCTAGGACTTTTTGAGTCGAAATTTTTAGAGGGAGAACAAGCTACGCTCAGAGATAAAACACTGATAAACCCCAAACCGCTCAGACGTAATCCGTTGACATTAAACATTTTTTTAATCATTTAAAACGCCGCCCTTAAATCGCAGATTAACATAACGATGCTCCGCGTTATCGTCAAGAATTTTTTTACTTTTATTCTATAGGTTCTCAACTGCAATGAATGAGATTTGAAGAAATTTGAGAAAACTTCGGATAGAGTCCCCATCATGCAGCAGCCGGTTTCAAAATCCTATCGCTACTATGACTTAATCATGGCCGCATTTGTTACTGTGTTACTCGCTGCAAATCTCATTGGCGGCGCGAAGGTTTGCGAAATTTTTGGAATCAGTTTCAGCGCAGGGGTCCTTTTTTTTCCAGCAAGCTACCTCTTTGGGGATATATTGACCGAAGTTTACGGCTATGCCAGGTCTCGCAAAGTGGTTTGGGCGGGATTCATCGCCATGATCTTTGCCTCTGCGATGGCCTCACTTGTCGTTGCATTGCCCCCTGCCGAGGGTTGGCATAATCAGGACGCTTTTGAAATTGTTTTCGGGTCAACCTGGCGGATTACACTCGGATCACTCACCGCCTACTTTGTAGGCGAATTTGCAAATTCTTTTACGCTCGCCAAAATGAAAATCGCGACAAAAGGCAAGTATCTTTGGAGCAGAACTATTGGGTCAACGATTGTGGGGGAATTTTTTGATTCGATGATTTTTTACCCCATCGCATTTATGGGAATTTTTTCAAACGAGTTACTCATTCGAGTCATGCTCGCAAATTATCTCATGAAAGTGTGCTGGGAGGTCGCGGCCACCCCACTGACTTACTGGTTTGTCGCATTTTTGAAAAAACGCGAGCGCGAAGATTATTACGACTATAAAACAGATTTCACCCCGTTCTCGTTAAAGACATAGGAATATTTTTAAGATGCGCGCATCTCAAGACTTAAAACCCTCAATTTTAGTTACTGGCGCGGCAGGATTTATAGGCGCGCGATTCGTTGAGTCCTGTAATCACAAAAACATTCCCCTCATATCCGTAGATGAGCTTGATTTTTTTAAAAATCGGGAAGAACACCGCGGTTTGGATTTCGGGAGGATGGTCGACCGAGACGACTTATTTCATTGGCTGCAAGCAAATGATCCCCATCTCTCCTCCATCGTTCATCTCGGAGCTTGCTCCAACACCATGGAGACAGACGAACACTTTCTGAATCGAGTCAATGTAGAGTATTCTCAAAAGCTTTGGAACTATTGCGCCCAAAAGCAAATCCCCCTCGTTTATGCGAGTAGCGCTGCAACTTACGGCGATGGAGACGCTGGATACGAAGACGATGAAAGTCGTTTTGGCGATCTCAAGCCTCTCAATCTTTATGGAAAATCAAAACTTCTGTTTGATCGATGGGTATTGGATCAAGAAAAAAATCGAATGCAGCCCCCGGTTTGGAGGGGCTTTAAGTTTTTTAACGTTTACGGCATGGGTGAAAAACACAAAGGCCCCATGGCAAGTGTTGTGTTTAAAGCCTTTGAGCAGATTCGAAAAACTGGCCGGGTCGAGCTTTTTAAAAGCCATAAAAACGGCATCGCCGATGGAGAGCAAAAGCGAGACTTCGTTTATGTAGGGGATGTCATCGAAATTCTGCATTTTGCTCTGGAGCATCCGATCAAACGCGGAGTCTTTAACCTAGGAAGTGGGCGAGCCCGAAGTTTCTTGGATTTAACACGTGCCGTGTTTAAAGCGATGAACCGGCCCGAGAACGTCACTTTTATCGAAACGCCTGCCCAAATTCGGGACAAATACCAATATTTTACCGAAGCACCTATGGTCCGTCTCCTTTCTGAGGGCTATACCGGTAAAATGACCCCCCTGGAGGATGGAGTTTTGGAAACGGTTAAAAAGTTACTAGTGATCCGCCCAAAGATTTGATATGCCCTGTCACGAACCGACGCTTCAATTAACTGTCGGTGTTGAAAAGGAAGAACCATGGCAAACACACGCCAGTCTACAAAACGTGCCGCACAAACAGTAAAAAAACAGGCCCGCAATTCAACCGTTCGAAGCTCAACCCAAACCGCGCTTCGCAACGCAATTGAAGCAATCAAGACAAAGAAAGATGGCGGCGCACAAACCGCTTACTTAAGTGCAGTTCGTGCATTAAGCAAAGCTGCGACGAAGGGTGCAATCCCTCCGGGTCGCGCTGCTCGTAAGATCAGCCGCTTGACGCTGCTTGCAAAGCGCGTGTTTCCCGCTGCGACTCAGGCTCCAAAAGCCTAAGTTAAAAGCCAAACACTCTTTTAACTGCAGAATTTTTGAACCAGGCTACTCCATAAGCCCAGTGGCAGGAGCGGCGTTTGTTTACTGCTGAAGTCTAGATCTTCAAGTTCTGCTTGAAGATGCAGGAGTTCATCTACACTCCAGAGCCGAGACCAAGCTTTTATTCGATCAGCGACGTAGGAATTTAATTTCGCATAGCGAGTTCCAGACTCTCGATCACGCGCGAGCAAAACCAACTGCCTGAGGTTCCACCCAAAAAGCCCGAGCAAAGGGAGGGCCTCATCTTGTTGATCTGCAAACCCAGTACATGCGGGAAGCGCGCGACTCAGATCTCTAGAAAAAAATGCATTTAAAAAGGACTCAGCGCCTCCATACACACTAAAATCAGAACCG
>CAYJBA010000285.1:0-4048 GCA_964367865.1 uncultured Bacteriovoracaceae bacterium
AACGTTATGGGACTCGGCATCGAGCTGCTCTCGGCTTAACCGAAGACTCGGATGCCATAGTTGTATTAGTTTCCGAAGAAGCGGGTGAAGCTCACCTCGTGAAAAATGGACGGATTACCGCAAATTTGGATGAGCAAGAGCTGAGGCAAAGTCTGTCGGCCCTTTTAGATATTTCTCGTGGAGGTCAGTCTAATTTACCGCGACGGATGAGGGGTTGGTTACAAACAGTTCAGAAGCGAGCTCGTGAAGATTAGAAAATGAGTGAAAAACAATCCATTTTAGAAAAAATGTGGTCACTTTTGATATCGAATTTGGGTACGAAATTCGTGTCAGTAGCGATTGCTGTGCTGTTGTGGTTCATAGTCTTCGGCTCCAGAAGCGTTGAAGTGACGAAAGAGATTCCCTTAGAAGTCGTATCTCCTACTGAAATTGTCCCTGCGAACGAAATCCCAGAGAAAATTGCCTTTAGACTTTCTGGTCCCAAGGCTTTCTTGAGAGCCATTTTAGATCGGCGCGAAGATCCGATCCGAGTAAATCTCTCCGGGGCCAAGCCCGGTTTGGTTACCTATCGTTTTTTTTCAGATAATATTCGCATTCCAATTGGTGTAAAAGTGTTGTCGATTAACCCAGCCGCTATTTTAATCAAGCTTGAATCGATGAAACGTAAGGATGTACCTGTTAAGGTGGACGTTCACGGAACTCCTCCTGAAGGTTATCGCATAGTAAAGGCGGAAGTGAAGCCGGATGTCATTCGCATCAAGGGTGCTGAGTCGAGGGTAGATGCGATTACGGAAGTTATGACCCTGCCAGTAGACGTTTCGGAGATTCGTCAAAATACCGAAAAAGAGAATATTGGCCTAAATGTAAATCGAAATAATGTTCAAGTAGAGAGTTCGTTACCGACTGTATTAATTCAAATGGAGCCGATTTCAGCGAACTTTAAGATAAAGAATGTCGATGTTAGAGTTTTATCTAATCACAAAGTGCAGATTCAAGATCGAACTGTCACGATTTTAGTGAGGGCGACGCAGAGGGATTTAAAAACCTTGGATCGGTCCCGAGTTTATGCTGAAGCTGATTTACGCGGAAAAGAGGTGGGCAAGCATCTAGTCCCCGTAAAAGTCACAGTTCCGGAAAATATTGGAATTGTCCGAGTGATTCCTGATAAGGTGGACGTCACTTTATACTAAGGTAAACATTAGATATGAGCAAAACTCGAAAGCTATTTGGAACTGATGGGATACGAGGCTTAGCCAACGAATTTCCGATGACCGGAGAAATCGCAATGGCTGTGGGTCGTGCTGCTGCATATGTATTGAAAACCCATGCTCCTACTGGAGCTAAAACGCTAGTCGATCTAAAACCTTTGGACTCTAATCGTCCCTTAAGGCGAGCCCGCGTGGTTGTAGGTAAAGACACTCGACTCTCTGGTTATATGATCGAAAATGCGTTGACGTCGGGACTTTGTTCCATGGGCGCTGACGTCATTTTGATTGGTCCTCTTTCTACCCCCGGCGTAGCATTTGTTACACAATCCATGAGAGCGGATGCTGGGATTATGGTTTCCGCATCTCATAATCCTTATTACGACAACGGGATCAAAATATTTTCGGCTGATGGTTACAAGCTTCCGGATCATGTCGAGGCTGAAATCGAAAGGCTCGTATTTTCTAAAGAAATTGACGAAATGCGCCCCACCGCTGATCTAGTAGGTAAGGCCTTTCGTATTGACGATATCCACGGGCGATATCTTGTTTTTTTAAAAAGCTTGTTTCCGAAAGATTTGGATTTGATGGGTATGCGGGTTGCATTGGATTGCGCAAACGGGGCTGCGTACAAGGTAGCCCCCCTCGTTTTTGAGGAACTTGGCGCTGAAGTGGTAAAACGCGGAGTGAGTCCAAACGGATTAAACATTAATGATCGGTGCGGAGCTCTTTACCCCGAAGCAATCGCGGCAACCACGGTTGAGTTTCGGGCTGATATTGGAATATCGCTCGATGGTGATGGAGATCGCTGCATATTATCCGACGAAAACGGAGAAATTGTAGATGGAGACCAAATTATTGGTCTTTGTGCCCTTCAGATGTCAGCCGAAAAAACGTTATTTAAAAATACAATTGTAACCACCCCCATGTCCAACGTCGGGCTTGAAAATACGTTGAAGACACGAGGAATTTCTATGATTCGAGCTCAGGTGGGAGATCGATACGTGGTCGAGGTGATGCGAAAGCATGGCTACAATTTAGGTGGCGAGCAGTCGGGTCATATCGTATTTCTCGATCAGTCCACCACGGGAGACGGAATCGTAGCTGCCCTAAAAGTTCTTGAAGCCATGAAACGAACTGGTAAACCTCTATCGGAATTAAAGAAACAGATTACGCTTTATCCTCAGGCCCGTGAAGATGTTCGAGTTTCAAGAAAGGAACCTTTCGAGTCGCATAAAGAAATTAAAAAAGCGATTGATGAGGCTGAGACAGCGCTCAAAAATAGAGGGCGAGTATTGGTTCGATATTCAGGTACGGAGTCTTTAGCGCGGGTGATGGTAGAAGGCGAAGATAGCACTCAGATCACGGCGCTTTCAAAAACGATTGCTCAATCCATTCTAAAAATTCTTGGGTAGGTTAAAAAATGCTTCCGCGTCTTGGAGTAAATATTGATCACATTGCGACACTGAGACAGCTGCGGGGAACTCCCTTTCCTGATTTAAGTTTAGCAGCTCAGTTATGTGAACTGGCGGGCGCTAAGCAAATTACAGTTCACCTGCGCGAAGATCGCCGGCATATTCAGGACGAAGATGTAAAGAAGCTCAGGGGAGTTCTCCGGGTACCTTTAAATCTTGAAATGGCCGCAACTCCCGCAATGACCAAATTTGCGATTCGAAGCCGTCCCGACTGGGTTTGTCTGGTCCCAGAAAAACGTGAAGAGCTTACGACCGAAGGTGGATTAAATATTAAAAAATCTGCGCTGAGAATTGGTGAAACGCTACGGGCTCTGAAAAAGGCCGAAATCAAAGTGAGTATTTTTATTGAACCGTCCTTAGAAGCAGTAAGACTTAGTAGTAAATTAGCGGCAGATGCTGTCGAGATTCATACGGGTCGCTATTGCATCGCCGCCCAAGGCGGTTTTGGAAAGCGATCAAAGTCTATCGAGCAGCTCGAACTAAAAAAGATTCGTGACGCATTATTGCTTGCGGAAAAATTGAAATTAGGCCGTCATGCGGGCCATGGATTTGATTTTGAAAACGTCCGTGCTGCTGCGGAACTACTTTCAGGTGAAAAAACTGCGCTTATAGAAGAATACAATATTGGTCATTCAATTATATGCCGTGCAGCAATTGTTGGATTAGAACGTGCTGTAAGAGAGATGAATTCTGCTATAGTGGCCCCTTAGAATCGAACTTAAACGAGGATTGTCATGTTGAGCCCAGTTAGAATTTGTACAGCCAGTGAAATGCGCGATCTTGATCTTTTGGCAGACCAGGAGTTTGGATTAAGCGCTTCAATATTAATGGAGAACGCTGGTCGTGCAGCCTCGCAGATCATTCTCGAAAAATTTCCGCATGCGGGAAAGACTTCTGAAATATTGATATTCGCAGGCAAAGGAAATAACGCGGGTGACGCTTTTGTCGTCGCAAGGCGCTTAATCTGTCTAGAACGTAAAGTTCGGATTTTCCATTTCAATAACGAAGCGGGTTACAAAGATTCTGTTTTAGCAAATTTTGAAATTCTAAAAAAAATGAAGGCCAAGCTGACCTACATTGAGAACATTTCAGATCTTCAATCCTTTTTCAGCAGCTCTCGGGGGCCTTACACGGTTATTGACGGAATTCTTGGTACGGGTCTTAAAGGAAACCTTGAAGGAATCTTTTATGACGCTGTTGAGGCCATTAACCACGCGAACGCGGGCGAAGTGATTTCGCTAGATATTCCGACAGTCGTAAGTGGCGATACGGGAGCAGTGTTCGGAACTTCGGTCATGGACAATCTCACAGTGTCTTTTGGGTTTCCAAAACTGGGGAACTTATTACCACGCGGGGCGGGAAAAAGAG
>CAYJBA010000286.1:0-4042 GCA_964367865.1 uncultured Bacteriovoracaceae bacterium
AAGCGCCTTAAAGAAAATGGCGTAAAGCTCGTTGCACTTCGATCCGCCGGATTTAATCATGTCGACCTAACGGCAGCGGCAAAATTAGATTTACCCGTAGTTCGCGTTCCCGAGTATTCACCTTATGCCGTGGCCGAGCACACCGTCGCATTGGTACTTACTTTAAATCGTAAAATTCACCGTGCCTACACTCGAGTGCGGGAGCTCAATTTTAGTCTCGAAGGACTTGTTGGATTTGACATGCACGGAAAGACGGTCGGAGTTGTCGGAACCGGCCGCATTGGTCGTGTCATGGTAAAAATTCTGCATGGGTTTGGATGTAACGTCTTAGCCTATGATCTTAAACCCGATCCAGAACTGGTTTCACTAAAAATGGCCCAGTACGTGGAACTCAATCAAATTTATCGCGATTCTGACGTCATTTCGTTGCATATTCCGCTTCAACCGCAAACTAAACATATCATCGATGCGCGGGCTCTCGCTCAGATGAAACCCCAGGTTCTATTAGTCAATACCGGTCGCGGCGCATTGATTGACACTCCGGCGCTGATTGAGGCACTCAAAAAGCATATGATAGGTGGTGCTGCGCTTGATGTTTATGAAGAAGAAGAAGGAATTTTTTTCAGCGATCATTCGATCGAAGGAATCAACGACGATCTTCTTGCAAGACTTTTGACATTTCCCAACGTATTAGTGACTTCGCACCAGGCGTTTCTTACAAACGAAGCTCTTAAAAATATTGCGGGTACCACTCTTTCAAATATTACTGAATTTGAAAAAGGATTAAAACTTTCAAATCGAGTGAGCTCTGCTGAGATTAATAAATGATGGGCGCCCTAGGGCTTAAATCTCTCGATTGAGGTTGTTGTAAAACCAGTCCAAAGCCATCCTTTAGGGTCCTTAAAAAATAAAAAACGGTGCTGATTTTTATCCATCGAGGGAAAATAAAGTTGATCCGTCTCAACGAGTGTTTCTTTTTCCCAGATAAAATCTTCAGTCAAACTGACGATAAACGGAATTGCGACTTGCGGATCCACTTTTCGGAGTACGTCAATTTCCGTCGAATTTTTGTTGAATGAAAAATCGCATGAAACTAATTTTAAAAGTGTTTCGTCCGATTTATTTTTGAGCGCATCGCGAATCTGCACGATGAGGCTGGGTTTTGAAGCATGAAAAGCGTCACTCCCGCGCCCTTTTAGACATTTGAGAATTCGGATGCGATCATTTGCCGTGGATTCGAAAAGAACTCCACTTGTTTCGTCCGCCAAGCCCGGAAACTCCCTGGCCACGCGTTCATAAACAAAAACCGCATCATCGAGATTTCCTGCTGTTTTATGGCGTTCAGCTGAGCCCATGAGCGCAAGCGCTTCGTTTTGCTGCTCTAGGAGCGTTAAGTGAGAATGGGGCGACTCTGGCTGGCCGCGTAAACTGGCGCAAGAGTGTAAAACAGGAATTAAAATGCAAATACAGAGTGCGAGCAGAATAGGTTTCATGGCTCTTCATTCTATTTTACACGCTTCAGAAGTTTAGCAAAACATTCCGTATTAATGTTTGACCCAACGCACCAAATCCCTTATAAGTTCTAAATGGTTACTGCTTTGCCTCCTCATTCTGATTCGCCCTCGGCCCGGCCCGAGTGGAGCAGCCTTGGTCTTTCGTCGGATGCTCTTTCACTCGTATTAAAAGCGGGCTACCTGCATCCAACGCCTGTACAAGCGGAGTCTATCCCACTTGCATTAAAGGGAGATGATCTGATCGCTTCGGCGCAAACGGGTACAGGAAAAACTGCAAGTTTTGTTCTTCCGATGGTCGAGCGATTTGCAAGTAAGTCAGGTACGTTTGGCCTTATTCTTTGTCCGACCCGCGAAATTGCTCAACAGACGCAAGCGACACTAGAAATATTCGGAACTCCGCGAGGACTGAGGTCCATCGTATTGATTGGTGGAATCGATATGAAAATCGATGCAGCCGCACTTCAGACTTATCCTCAAGTGATCGTGGCGACACCGGGCCGCCTCTGCGATCATCTGGATCGTGGAAACATCTGGCTCGATTTCATTCAAATGGTTGTTTTAGACGAAGCCGACCGAATGCTCGATATGGGTTTTTCGGATCAACTCTCGAGAATCATGCAGGAGGTTCCGAGAGAGCGGCAGACTTTGGTTTTTTCGGCGACGTTTCCGCCCACAGTTGAGCGGCTCGCCTCTAAAATTCTCCATAACCCCAAACGGGTTGCCATCGGAAAATCCATGTCAAGCCTCCCGACCATTGATCAGCGTCTCATTTGGATGACTGAGGAATCAAAAAATCGCGAACTCATGCGTTTGTTTCGGGATCAAAAAGGGAGCATCATTGTTTTTACGCGTTCAAAAGACCGCGCGACGCGACTCTGGCGATCTCTTCATAGTCGAGGAATGTACGAAGTGAGCTATCTGCATTCGGATCGAGTGCAAGCGGATCGTGAGCAGGTGCTCGTAGATTTCAAAGAAGGCAAATACAGAATTTTAATTGCAACCGATGTTGCGGGTCGGGGTATTCACGTTGACGGAATTGCTCACGTCATTAATTACGATCTTCCCATGGAGCCTGAAGATTATATTCATCGCATTGGCCGTACCGGGCGCCAAGGCGAAGTCGGCAAAGCTACAACATTTGTTACGACCCGAGACCGTGCGCTCATTCGCTCGATCGAAAAGATTTTGGCAAAAATAATTCCAGCAGAATATCGCGATGGGGTGGGTCCCGATTCGGGGCAAGCTCCGGTAAGACACGGAAGCGGAAGACCTGGACCTTATCGGCCAGGAAAAAAACGATCGTCTCGATAACAAGCTATTTCTGGCCCGCTACCGAGACGAATAAGTATATCTAATTAATCTGTAGCTTTGATCCAAAATTTAGCGCGTTGGCCAAATCCATGGTCATAGAGCGCGCCGTCAGCTTCTGAATCGTAAACCACTTTAACTACGCAATCCCAAGTTGCTCCGGGCTTCATTTCTGGTCCGTGCTCGCAGGGAGCGCCGTCTGTATGAAGGCGATGAACTACAGAGTCGTCATTAATAAAATGAACGATCTGCCCCATGCGCACCTGAACCATAGTGTCTTGTGTGTTCCAGGCGCCATTTTTAGTGCCAGAGGCAATGTGAAAATCAATGACATTGCTATCTGCATACGCAAAAGCCGTAGTGAGTAAAAAAAGTAAGGTTATTAGTTTCATATCTTGCTCCTTAGGTTGAAAGCCTCAGTAACCCCCATTTATATTAAAAAGTCTGTCTGCGTCAAGATTTAGTTCTTTTTAGCGAGGGATTCTTTCATAGGGCATCGAAAGATCTGCTTAACGATCGAGCTATAGGGTTTGGCAAAAAAGGCGAGATAGATTTCTAGTGCTCCGATCAGAAGTGCCATAGGCAATCCACTGGGTGCCAAAAAGGCGTGAACTAGAAAAATATTAATAATAATCGGCGCAAGAACCACAAGGGCAAGCGGTACAAAAGCTCCAATTAAGAGAAGTAGCCCACAGATGACTTCGACGCCCTTAAGAAATGGGAAAAAATAACCTGACGCCATGAGTCCAGAGGCGAAAGCCATCAGTTTTTCGGGCATAGGGGGAGTGGGGATAAACTGCAAAAACCCGTTGAGGCCAAATACGAAAAAAATTAATCCTAAGAGAATCCGAGAAATCAGAGGTAGTTTTTTCATTTTCTTTCTCCTTAATAAAGTTAAACATCCAACTGCTTACGAGCTAAAAACATATGCACTGAATAGAGTTCAAGCTGCCTTACGTGTTTGAAAAATAGCCAAGGCACGTGAGAGATATTTTTATCAATCTTAAAACCGATTTTTTCGTAAAGCCATTCGACTGCGCGGGCGGAATCCCCGAGCAGATCGTCGGGCAACTGAGCTCGGAGCGCTTTTGCAACGGGCTCACTACAGATGTAGGGAAAACTTTGAATCGATAAGACATTGGATTTGAGAAGGTCCCACTGAAGGGAGGGTAGTGATTCAGGCTCCGGGCTGATATCAATCATATTGATTTAAACGATTA
>CAYJBA010000287.1:0-4026 GCA_964367865.1 uncultured Bacteriovoracaceae bacterium
TCAAATTTTTTAAGCTCTTCAGTGAAAAAGCGCTCAGCTCCAACGGTCGTTTGTTTGCGTTGATAATGCGCAGGTGTATTTTTAAGATGGGCCTGCGTGATTTCGATGTAGTAACCAAAGACACGATTGTAGCGGATCTTGAGGGACGAAATCCCGGTTGTTTTTCTTTCGCGTGCTTCGAGCTCTAAAATCCAGTTTTGACCGTCGGTCGTAAGCCCGAGAAGCCGATCGAGTTCTGGGTCAGTACCGGGATTAAAAATTCCACCCTCTCTAACGACGAGTGGCGCATCATCGCGCTGAGTCTTAGTGATTCGCGTCGCAAGATCTCGCACCGCGCTTGCAGTGGATTCGATCTGTTGATCCAATGCGCGAAGCAATGGGCTTTTAAAGTGCTCAAGATACAATCTCAACTCAGTCAGTGCATGAAGTGAGCGGCCGAGGGCGAGCGTATCCCTCGGATTGGCGAGATGTGCGCTCAGGCGGCCCGAAATTCTTTCTAAGTCATAAACCCCGGAGAGAACCCCACGAAGTTTATCGCGAAGTGGCCGAACCGCCGAGAGCTCGCGAATCGCCTGTTGTCTGAGTGCAATCTCACCCGTCGCGCGAAGGGGGGCCAAGAGCCAGCGCTTGAGTTGGCGCGAGCCAAGTGCCGACCCTGACTTATCAATCAAAGCAAAAAGATGAGGCGCGCCCGAGTCACTTGCAATGAGGTCGAGATGCTGGGGGGTTCTAGGACCAAAACCCAGAGCCCGGGGTTTTCGAAGCGGTGCCGGAAATTTTAGGTGTCCCATCGTCGCAGTTTTCTGGGACCTAAGAACATACGTCACTAAAATACCCAAGGCCTGAGATCCCGCATCTGTAGAAACAAAACTCTGCAAATGCTCGGTTCCAAAGTGGGTTTTTAAAATTGCGTGAGCTTGAGAAAGCGAAAGATAGTTGATCGGCAATCGCTCCAAGAGTCGCGAGGGGTGAGAAGGCACGTCTGCGTCTTTATTTTCTAAAACGAGCAAATGGCGGATGGTAAGGGACTCAAGCTCCCGTCTGAGATCCTCAGCCGAGATCGCTTCGCTCACTAAAGTCTCGCCAGTTCCTGCATCCAAACACGCCAAGACCCAAAGCTGATGGGATGGAACGACTACAGCTAAGTAGTTGGGCTCCGCACCCTCGGCATCGAACTGAACTCCCGGAGTAAAGGTCCTAACAATTTCGCGCCTGACAATTGATTTTCCAACTTTGCTTGAGGCCTCTTCGAGCTGTTCGCTCACGGCAACTTTTTTTCCAGCTTTAATCAGTCTCGGAAGGTAATTACCCAGAGCATGGTGAGGGACGCCTGCCATCGGAATCGGGTTAGCTTTGTTCTTATCCCGCGTCGTGAGTGTAATCTCTAAAATCTTGGAGGCTTCAACCGCATCATCCCCGAAAAGTTCGTAAAAATCGCCCATCCTAAAAAGGAGTAGGGCGTCTTTTGCTTGGGATTTGAGCTCCCAGTACTGCTTCATGAGTGGAGTTTGATCGTCCGTTTGAGACATAGTTATTAATTGACAATGGAATTAGCAAGGGAGGAACCACTTGGCAAGAAGCGGATTTAATAAAGAAAGCTAATTAGACTTTGCGAACATACCCTCCAAATAGGTATGGCCGTTATCTTGATAATAATATCTTTCGACAATAGTTAACTGCAGAATATTTTTGCCATGATCTGTGCTAAAATGAATCTCTATTGCTTTTCCGTGGACCTGGCGATTGCATTTATTGGAATCAAATTTAAACGTGATTTGACTCAAATTCGGATTTTCGTCACTACCTTGAAAATAAAGGTAATCTAAATCTCCAATCTTTGATTCGCAACCCACACCTAAGAGGTCGTTATGGATCCCATCGACAAAACGTAATCTTAGGTAGTCTGTGTCCAAGCTAAGAACGAGTTTTCCAGGGAGGCCATCAAAATTTCCGACATACTCACCCACGTACTCTCGAGCATGAACCAGAAACTCCTGAGGTACCCGACCCTGATCTACCTGTACCCATTTGCAGCCGGCTAATAGCAACGCAAATAAAACGATTAAAAAACTAGATTTTAGTTCAGACAACATAGGAATTACCTTCAATTCAGAGCTCTAAATGAGATTGGACAGATACCAAAAGGAGACTTAATGGGCAATAAAATTACGACTCGTCGCAGCAGCCTATTCAACTAAGACCGCTCCAGCCATTCCAGCTCCAGATGAGCTGCCATGGTTTACGCAGAAGTAGCCAAAAATTCCAAGCTTCTCCAAAACAACGGTCACATCCGAAGTGACCTCGCCTGAGGGATGAAAAAATGGATTTTCAGGTCCATCTGAAGACTGAATTCCTTGAGACGGGTGGGAGAGGTTTGCACTTAAGGTGACTGTGGCACCTGCTTTTACTTTTAAGCACTTAGGGATAAATTTAAATCCGGAGATTTCGATGGCTGCGGGACTTTCCGCAAAGACATAATCAGAGGCCTGACATCCCGAAACCACCTTAAAGGGAGGTGTTTCACCGGCGCTGAGTACCGGTAAAGAAAATACCAAACCAACGGCGAACAAAATCAAGTTCAGAAGTTTCATAAAATCTCCCCTACTCACGGATGATATAATCACAAACTGAACTCAATTCAAATGCGCGATTTATTTTACTCCGTGTCCACTTTGACACGGTTTTCTTTAATTATGTCAACTGGTTAGTCACATATTCAAAAACTGATCGCTCTTCAGAATCTACGTGTCGGATAACACTTGGCTTTTCATTGGCCCCGGCCTTGCTTTGTATCAGGCTACGAGGAGTATTCAAATGGCATCCGCAGCCTTTGTTTCTTTAATATTAGTATTTTGTGTTTTATTTCAATCCACAGAGTCGCTGGCAAAAAGCCTGATCATCATCGATGTTCGAGAAAGACCAAGCCGTTCGCGCGTTTTTCATGCGACCGAACTTTTGGGACCTAAGTATAAAAAAAGCGTTGTGCAACGAACGACAGAAATGGTTTCAAATGTTTACCCCTTTATGCAGGTATTTATAGAAAGGGCGCTTCCGAAATCCTACAAATCACAAAGCGATTTGATAGCCACGACCCTTCTCAGAGAAAGCGAAAAATATAATTTAGACCCGATTTTCGTAATGGCGCTCATCAGTCAGGAAAGCTCCTTTAATCCAGAAATCCGTGGGCCTAAAGACGAATTGGGTTTAATGCAATTGAGACCTGACACTGCAAAAATGCTCGCGAAAAAATTTAAAATTTCATACGATGATCGGTTTCCAGCCAGCGAGAGATACTTAAGAGATCCAATAACCAGCATAAAATTGGGTACCGCAAATTTAGCATACTTGCGTGATAAATTTGATTCGCGGAGCGCTCATTATATTGGCGCCTATAATTTGGGTGAAAACAAGGTCAGGCAATTGCTATCACAGAAAGTCACGCCCTATATTTATCCAGGCAAGGTCATGGCTAGATACGAGGATTATTATAAACAAATTGCCCGAATAGCCCGTCGAGATCATATTTCAAAGACCCAAGGCCCTGCTGTTCTGGTTTCTTTTAAGCCCGGTTCGACACCGATTACGAGAGCAAATTACGATACGACTTACAATTCGAATATAAATAATATTGGAGCTTTATCTGCCTGGGAATAGAGGACCAGTTACCATCTCAACGATCAGTTCGTAGTCTCACTTCGACTTAATATCTCTCTCATGTTGAACCCCCACACGGTGGATTTTAACCATGTTGGTGGTTCCGCGCCTCAGCGTCGGAATCCCCGCTGTGACCACAACAAGATCCTCGGGTTCTGCCCACTCATGCGATGTGAGCACCTTTTCGACCATCGCAAATAGATCGTCCGTCGCTAGGATTTTTGGAATGAGCGCGCCACGAATTCCCCAAACCAGCGAGAGGCGTCTCAGCATCGATTCATTATCCAAAATTGCTACGATCGGGGTTTCGGGTCGGTACTTGGCCAATGTTTTAGCAGCCATCCCGCTATGAGTGAGGCACGCGATCGCAAC
>CAYJBA010000288.1:0-4013 GCA_964367865.1 uncultured Bacteriovoracaceae bacterium
GAACTATCTATCCGCGCCAGTGAAGAGTCGCTTTCCATAAAATCCTCCTTCGAAAAAAATTTTTAAAAAAATAGGGGAATTAAAAACTCTGTACGCGCAGGTCCCGCCAAAACGGTATGGTTCAAAAAATCTTTGGCCCACCCCCCACCCCACCCCGGTCTTTTTGAAGGGTTTGTGGGATTCGAATACCTGGGGACTTGCATTTTTTATGTGGCTCCTTTTTCCGCTCCTGTTTTCCCCTTTAGTAAGAACGCGGTTCCCTCGGCAATTCGTTCAGAGAAATTTGGTATTTCATTAGTCCACGGGTATCGCGAAGCCCATGTAGCCCCAGTTTTTCTTAAATGTTGTCTAAAGGCGTTTGTTATAGCGTCTTGAGATAGCACGCTTCCTGTTAATGTATTTTGCTTTGTTGGCGCTATCTCGTATTGCTCAGCACTTAACCGAGTTATTTCGTTTAGATTGTCGACCATCTTTAAGGCCAGCTCCTCGAGATTTTTGGATAGTTCTGTCTTACGAAGACCAATTGATTCAACTTGTTCCCAGCATTTTGCATTTTCGATGTTTGAATAAGTCAGTAGGACTTGTGCGTGTCGCCTTTTAGCAGCGCTTAGTGCCGCATCAGACTCTGCTTGTGCCGCCATGAGGCACTCTAGGCTCTTTAATGACAATTCTCGGGCCTCTAAGGCCACCTTATCGCCCTCTCGCGCGTTTAAAGCAGATTCCTCGTAAATAGATCGAACACGATCAATCTCAATTAAAGTTGCCGATCTATCTGCTTCAAGTTTGGTAATAGTGGCTACAATCGATTCTGGATCAACGTTCATAAAAACCTCCGTGATGAGTTAAGCGGCGCCCAACCGCGGAAAAGTGCGGCATAGGTCTGCTGAACCGAAGCCGACTGGGATGAAAGTCGAATAAATTTATAAACATGGAAAACTAAGGAGTATAGATTTCGAAGGAAATGTAACCCGATTGCCACCGAATGTTGTGGAGTCAGGTAGATTTGTTGAGAGACAAATCTCAAACCTTGGAAAAACTCTCGCGCCCGCGCGTAGGTAGTACTCGCAAGTAGGTTTTTAGTTTTTTCTCCACAGGGACAAGCGTACGCAACGTACGCACCCATAGGGTGCTGCGTACGTGCGTACACTGAATGTCTGTATTCATGAGTACGCATGCATACAGCTGCGTACACCAATGAATCTAAAGTTTTTCTCAATAGAAACAAACCGATGGCGAAACTACCCGTACGCAATTGCTTTGCGTACGCCGGCTCAAATCCAAACATAATCATCCTTTTCTTGATATAGGCTATTTGCGTACGCATCTCGCTCGGCCCGTTTAAATGCGGTGGCAGCTGATTGGCGCTGCCCATAAGGGAAATATTTGGTTTTAAATGCCAGCCGCCATTCCTCACGCTTAACTACCTTCGTACTGTTGGGAAGGTTTAGATGTGTTGGGGTATAGGTTTCAGATCCGTTAAGAAGGTCTTTCAAAACGGCTAGCGCTTTTGAGGTCCACTTTCCTTCTGGCTCTCTGATTATGCTCGCTGACCCAGACTCAAAAGGAATGACTACCGCCGAACTAATCGGCTCGCCATTGGCATCAGAACCTAAGAAGGTACTAGTGAGCTGGTATTCGATGTTCTTCCCTAAGTCACGATCCCTCTGTTTTTGAATTGTTGCGCGGCAAATCCTTCTTTCTTTGTCGGTCATTTCAATTTCGACTTCGGTATCGGTGGCAGCTCGCAGACTACTGTGACCCCTGGCTCCTTTTGCGGTATCCTTGCCAGAATGATGTATCGCAACGACGGTTGCACCAGTCGCCTGTCTAATGGCATCGACACTTTCAATAAACGCGGTCATGTCTTCGCTAGCGTTTTCGTTGCCCCCGGAAATCGCCCGCGAAAGCGTGTCAATTACTAGAAGTTTTAGCGGTTGGGCACAGTCTTTAGATGCGGCTAGAATTTGTTGAATAAGTGCTCTGCGATCAGCCTCGGGGTCGAGAAGATTTACTGAACTAGGAACTAAAAAAAAAGGGACTTCCGATGGCCCTTCTAAATTGTGGAATTTTTTGAATGCTACTATGCGTTTTTGAAATGCCCGCCCCCCCTCTGCTGCGACGTAGACGACTGCACCTTGGGTCACCATGCGGTTCATCCACTTGCGGCCTAGAGCGATATGAAGAGCCAAATCCAATACAAAGAAACTTTTTCCGGTGTTTGAAGCGCCGTAAACAACGCCCATGGTTCCCTGATCGAGAAGATTTTGAACTAGTGAGGTTGCTGATGTGTCGAGTGAAATTTCTTTAAATGGAATTAGTTCGATTCGTGGCTTTGTTGAATTGGGCGGTCTAATTTGTGATGTCGGTGTTGGTTGAAAAACAATTTCAGGCGCAGCTAAACCCGGGCGGTCTGTACCGTAAGTGAAGGCATTGCGGACGAGTTTTTGTAGATCCACTGGTTCCCATGCTGGAATACAGCGCCCGTTATAGAATTTGGACATTAATTCAAAACATTGAGATTGAGCTACCCCGAAGTCCTTCACGCGGCAGGCTACTCGGAAGGTGGCGGTATTGCCACCCAGTCCCTCGATTGCGGGAGGCGCTTCTTCAAGGAGATATTTTGTAGCCCGTTCAATTGCTCGTTCTACGTTAATCCCTTGAAGAGAAACGACAGCAAGCGGGTTAGGCTCCTTTGCTCGGCTGCATCTGCTAATAAGCCACTCTGGGGCGAGTACGACCGCTAGATTATTAGCCGAATATACTTTTCCCCCAACATACGAGCCACTGCCGACGAGATACCCGTGGAAACCGCGAATATCAACCCCATCCCCGAGAACGTTTACACCCTGTTTGATTGGTGCAGTCGCCCTGTAAATGAGATGCTGACCACCAGTAGGGGTGGTTTGGGTAAAAGTAGGAGGAAAAACGAAACCTTCGCGCTTTAGTGTTTCAATTGTTTCGAAACCATTTTTTCCATTTTTAATGTCTATATCAATGGCGAGAAAATGATCTGTAGAAATCGCTATGTTAGCGTCAGGCCATGTCTCCCACCACAGCTTAATTTGTTCGGGATTTGTAGTTGCGTAATTTGGGAAATCCTTAATGAGAGGCGGCTCTTTACTTTCTGGCGTGAGAGGAAAAACGGGCAAGCCTCGTTTGGCTGCGTTTAATGCAGAAGTCAGTAGGCTCATGTTCGTAAAGGTAGTGCGCTCGCTAGTATTTTTTCTAGTGCGAGCCGTGGGATCAAAATGCGTCGTCCAAAGCGAATACTTGGGAGTTCGTTCTGTTGAATTAAATCATAGGCATAGTTTCTGGAAATGTTTAACATCACTGCCACTTGGCTCACGGAATAGGTCAGTGGCTGTTCTGGTATCATTCTTGGTTCGATATCTGGCATTGCGTCTCCTTCTAGTAAATAGACTCTAGATGACTAGAGTCCTATTCTCTAGACGCATAGGCGGGACAAATCGGGGACATTGCAAATCAGTATGAATTTATGTGACGGAAAATTAATACAAGCGAATTACTTGACCTAAACGATGTCCCCATATATATTAAATAATAAGGGACACTTAAAAATGGCGACTTTATATAATGTCAAAAATCTAAAATGGACAAAAGCCAAGAATGGCTATGAGGTCTTTGTCCATTCACTTAGTGGTCGAGGAGCAGCAGCTAAACTTCTTTTGGGTGGTACATGGATACGCCCCCGCGAAGGAGGACAAATTATATTTCGCCCCGAGGACGAAGATAAGACTTTTCACAGAGAATTTGCGAAAATTACGAACGGGAAATCTGCATTGGCCTTCGTAAATAGATTCGGACTTCCTAGGAGTGTTCAAAAGGAATCTCTAGACGGAATTTTAGAAGATAGTAACAACGTGGCTAAGCTTCTCAGAGAGCTTGACCAAAAAAGAAGGCAGGTTAGAAGCACTACAATCGGTGGTCTCCGGGACGCTAGGCCGCTGGTGGACCTATTTAATAACGCTTAGATCGGAAGAGCACACGTCTGA
>CAYJBA010000289.1:0-4006 GCA_964367865.1 uncultured Bacteriovoracaceae bacterium
TGGTTTTAAAAAGGTATTTGAGATTAAAGAAAAACGTTTTAACTTAGGCTCCGCAACCCTTTTTGGACTCCTTTATGCCAGGGTCCAGGCCACCGAAGCCGCAATTGAGACGATTCGTGCCCACGGCCATCTTAATATGCTCCGCATCTCGCTAGATCGCGCGACCCTCAGTGGCTATTTTGAAGCGATCGGAGGATGTTTAGCGAATGAACCTCCGGTAAAAGAAGAAGGCTTCTTTATCTGGAACTGGATTAAGAACATTTTTGTATCTAGTGACGAAGTGCGCGCAGACCTTGAAAAGCAGCTGGACCGCGTCTGCAATGCGAGCTAAAGAACACCCATGTCTAAAGAGTTCTATTCACTGACATTTCTGCCGGAAGGTAAAACTCTAGAAGTGGAAATTAAAAATCCACCTTCTTCGGCAACAGGACAAGAGGGCAGTATTTTAAGCATAGCCCTCGCAAGTGGCGTGGATATCGACCACGCTTGTGGCGGTGTCACAGCATGTTCTACTTGTCATATTTATGTCAAAGAGGGCCTTGAAACTTGTAACCCCACGAGTGAGGCCGAGGATGATCAGCTGGATAAGGCGCCCGGGTTAACCCCCCGTTCAAGGCTTGCTTGCCAGTGTATACCGAATGGAACCCGGCCGGTCGTTATTGAAATTCCGAAGTGGAATAGAAATTTAGTTAGAGAAGGAAATTAGATTTCCCTTACAGGGTCAGCCCATACCCAGAAATTCCAGATTCTTACTATTTTCCCCAATCCAATATCACTTTTCCAGAACTTCCACTTCTCATCGCATCAAATCCCTTTTGAAAATCGTTAACCGTAAACCGATGTGTAACCAGGGCCGAGAGATCAAGGCCACTCTGAAGCATACTCGTCATTTTATACCAAGTTTCGTACATCTCGCGACCGTAAATCCCTTTTAAGATAAGTCCTTTAAAAATAACCTGACTCCAGTCTATTCCTTCGACTCCGGGAAAAATTCCTAATATTGCCACTTTTCCACCGTGATTCATGGCTTCGAGCAGGGATCTAAATGCCTCTCCACTTCCTGACATTTCCATTCCAACATCGAATCCCTCAGTCATTCCAAGTTCTTTCATGACATCGGATAACTTTTCTCTTTTCGCATTTACCACTCGGGTGGCACCCATCTTTTTAGCGAGTTCTAACCTGTAATCGTTAATATCCGTGATTACGATATGCCGTGCGCCCACGTGCCTTGCAATCGCGACTGCCATTGCGCCAATCGGGCCCGCCCCCGTAATGAGTACATCCTCGCCCACTAAATCAAAAGATAAGGCAGTGTGAGTGGCGTTTCCAAAAGGGTCAAAAATTGCCGCGATCTCGTCTGAAACAGAATCTGGAATCTTAAAAGCATTTTCAGCAGGAATCGCCAAATATTCGGCAAAACAACCATTACGATTAACTCCCACTCCAACCGTATTTCGACAAAGATGCCGTTTGCCCGCGCGACAATTTCTACAATGACCGCAAGTGAGATGACCTTCGCCTGACACTCGATCGCCGACTGCTAAACCACGTACTGCCGAGCCCATTTTTTCAATAATGCCCACAAATTCATGTCCCGTAATCATCGGCACCGGAATCGTCTTTTGCGACCAATCATCCCAATTATAAATATGAACATCAGTTCCACAAATTGCCGTTTTTTTTACTTGAATAAGAACGTCGTTAGGGCCAATTTCTGGCACTTGGGCTTCGTTCATCCAAATACCCACTTCGCGTTTTGACTTCATTAATGATTTCATCTAATCACTCCCATGGCTCGGCCTACTTTTGTAAAGGCGTAAATCGCGTGATCGAGATCCTGCCGAGTATGTGCTGCCGATATCTGGGTTCGAATCCTAGCTTTTCCTTCCGGCACGACCGGAAATGAAAATCCAATAACGTATACCCCTTCTTCAAAGAGTCCTTCGGCCATTTTCTGAGCCACTTTCGCGTCGCCTAACATCACTGGAATAATGGGATGCTCCCCAAGTACGATCGTATATCCCAATTTCTCCATCGCGGCTCTGAAGTACCGGCTATTTTCGTGAAGCTTCTTTCTCAGATCGCCCGAACTCCCCAACATTTTCAAAACTTCGATCGAGGTGGCAACAATCACGGGGGCAACTGTATTAGAGAACAGGTAAGGGCGCGAACGCTGTCTAAGCCACTCGACTATTTCTTTTCGTCCGGCAGTATACCCGCCCGAGGCGCCGCCCAATGCTTTGCCTAAGGTCCCAGTCACAATATCAATTCGACCCAACACTCCACAATACTCGGGGGTACCCTTACCATGCTCGCCCATAAACCCCACCGCATGGGAGTCATCCACCATAACGAGCGCGCCATACTGATCAGCTAAATCACAAATTGCTTTAAGATTTGCAATGATTCCATCCATTGAAAAAACGCCATCGGTAACGATCACTCGAAACCGAGAGTCGGTGGCCGCTTTCAGTTGAACCTCAAGATCTTTCATATCGTTATTGGAATAACGATATCTCTTAGCTTTGCTTAGGCGAATTCCATCGATGATACTCGCATGATTGAGTGAATCACTGATGATCGCATCTTCGGCTCCAAATAGAGTTTCAAAGACGCCTCCATTTGCATCAAAGCAGGATGAATATAAAATCGTATCGTCCGTTTCCAAAAACTGACTCAGATCAGCCTCAAGCTTTTTATGGATCGTTTGAGTTCCACAGATAAATCGGACGGACGAAAGCCCAAAACCATATTGGGTCAACGCCTTTTTTGCCGCTTCAATCAGCGCAGGATGATTTGAAAGACCCAGATAATTATTGGCGCAAAGGTTTATAACTTTTTTTCCGTTGGCTTCAATGACAGATTGCTGAGGCGAAGTCATTACGCGCTCAGCCTTATAAAGGCCCTTATCGCGGATCAGGTCAATTTCACTGGCTAGATGGCTGATAAACCTTTTTGAATGGGACTCCATACTTTTCTATTTAGTCGATTTACACGCAGGTTTCACCAGGCAAATTCGAAGTAAGTTTGGTATTCTCCTGACATGAACCTCATCAGCAAATCAATAGACGGATCCGCCTTTTTAACCGCCTTTGTGGCTATTTTTGTAGCAGAATTTGGAGATAAGACGCAGCTAGCCACGCTTAGTCTTGCTGCTGGAGCCTCCTCCCGGTGGTCCGTTTTCGCGGGGTCAGCACTTGCTTTGGTTGCCAATACTGCGCTCGCGATATTGGCCGCCGACTTAATTTCACGTTGGGTTTCGCCTGCTCTAGTGCAGAAAATGGCGGGAGTGCTTTTCATAGTACTGGGTGTGGTATTTTTAGTAGGAAAAAAGGTGCATTAATCATGTGGAACAGACTTTTACATTTTGACGTTTCACCCTTTAAACAAAGTACTGGTTAAAAGGATTAACTAACGGAAGGAACTACTATGGCAATTGAACCTGCGATGACTACTACGGCCTTTGAAATTCAAGGCTACAAGATCGTTCAGAACCACGGCATGGTTCGAGGGATTCTGGTAAGATCGCGGTCCATTTTTGGTATGATAGGCGCTGGAATTCAAACCTTGTTCGGGGGCAATATTAGCCTTTTAAGAAATCTTTGCGAAAGGACGAGGAGCGATGCCTTTAAGACGATGCTTGAGCACGCGGAAGAAATGGGAGGCAACGCCGTTATCGGCGTTCGCTACGATGCCACCGAAATCATGCAGGGAGTAACCGAAGTCCTAGTCTATGGCACCGCCGTAACCGTTAAAAAAGTGAGTCAATAGCCAATTCCTCGATGCTTAGCTTCATCATATTGGATAACCCCAGATTTGTGATGCGGGTCACGGGCAACGCGCGAATCGTGGTGTTTTCGAATTCGTTCATAGAATGCGAGCGGAATAATCACAATATTGAGCCCCATCACCCAAATTAAAGCGTAGGTTTGGCTGGAGATCGCATCACCAATTCCTTGAATCGATCCAAAGAAAAGCATTCCAGCGGCTGCAAGCGTAACCG
>CAYJBA010000290.1:0-3996 GCA_964367865.1 uncultured Bacteriovoracaceae bacterium
GCGAGGGGCTGATCCGCGAGCAGACGGCGAAGATGTTTTTTTCTATGA
Organism: uncultured Bacteriovoracaceae bacterium; assembly: GCA_964367865.1. Classification (GTDB taxonomy): domain Bacteria; phylum Bdellovibrionota; class UBA1018; order UBA1018; family UBA1018; genus CAYJBA01. The sequence goes on from CAYJBA010000290.1 coordinate 49, forward strand.
AGTTTCTTACTTCTGATTCTCGGTCAGAGTGCACTGGCAGGGGTCAAAACTTGCGTGTCCTCCCTAATTGCCGGAAAAGAATTAAACGATGAGCTCGATCAGATGCTTCGATCCAATTGGCCTGAAGGTGAGGCGTTTCACAGTGAAATGCAGTTTAGTCCGGGAATTAGGGGACTGCGGGATTGTCTGAGAGGCGATTTCGATTATGTAACTATCATTGCTCACTCGCGTGACGGGCTGCCTGGTGTTCCCGGTCTAGTCGTAGAAACCGAGTTAGATGGAAAATCCGTTTCAGTTCCACTTCCTTCACGGTTTTTTGAAAATTATCTCACGGGGAAAAATCAAAATTCGGCTTGGAAAATCTCCTCGAAAATTCGTGGGCTCAACTTAGTATCCTGTGACGGCCTTCGGGTGATCCACTCGAACTCAGGATTAGCTCGTTTGATTGAGCAGCAGGGCTGGGTGATTAGGATGCAGCCGTGGGATTCTAAGAATTCAGAGAATGTTGAAAAGAAACGCACTCGCTTGGGTGGGTTGACGAGTCTGTTTCTGGCGGAGGATTTTCAGTCCTCGCAGAGACTTCAAAAAGGGCAAAGCGTGTTTTGTCTCGTGGACACGCGTGACTTGGGTCTCTTTGGAGAGACTTTTTGCCATCATGGATTGTTACGAATTGAGAACCGCTTTTTTGGAATGTCCGGGGGGATTTATTGGATGGAGATTTCCGCGGCCTCAGATTCGAATCAGAGTATTAGGGCTATTTCCGCGTTTCTTTTGGATCAGGACGAAGCGGGTAAACTTTTATGGCTTGAGCACCATGAAGATCCCCGGTTTAAGGTGAGCCGGGTAAAGTGAGGAGAACCGGAGAACCCTGACGCAATCCTCAACCAAAAGGTGCGGAGCACCTTTAAAATGGTTGGCTCGACTGGGATTGAACCAGCGACCCCTACCGTGTCAAGGTAGTGCTCTCCCGCTGAGCTACGAGCCAACAGATTACGAGTCCGAAAGAAACGTTGTTATAGCTCCGGCCTTTACAGTCGTCAATCTTGGATCTTGTTTAACGCGCCACATTATATTGCTTGCAGTCTCAGAAAGCCGCGATCCAGCACTGATAAATTGAATTTCACGATCATCAATTGTCTCTGAAAGTAAAAACTCGACGGGCAAATCGAGCCCGCAAGGCCTAAGGCCCAAAAAACTCTCGCGCGTTTTATAAAAATTAATCGCTAAGCCATGAAGCAGAACTCCCCGCTCGACATGTACTCCGACTGCCGCGAACTTTCCTCGCGAACCCCAAACGCCCATCTCAGTGCCGGTTCTTATTTCTGCGGTCGGAACATATTTTTGACCCACCTCGAGAGCGATTTCTAATAGCGCGCAAACCGCTTTTCGCACACCCCTGCGATCCCCTGTCAATCGCTCAAGCGAATCAACCGCGAACAAAACCCATTGCCCAGGCCCGTGATAGGTTGCAAGGCCCCCACGATCAGTGTGAAACAGACTTATTCCATTCTGATTAAGGCGATTTTCCGAAATAAGTAAATCTGATCCGGGAGTCCTTCGGCTCACCGTAATTACCGGCGACACTTCGCTGAGTAGCAACGCTCCCGGGCCTCCCTCGCGAACCTGGTCAGCAATTTCACGCTGTCTGCGATCCAAAGCCGCGTAGGTCCAAGGCGCGTTCTCACTATGGCGTCTGATTTCTACTTCAATAGAGTTGGACAACATCGGCATCCTGGAAGTTCGCACCGGTATGAATCTCGGTTACCGCTCCATCGGTGCCCAGAAAGTCGACTACTTCGAGCGTGCCCTTAAGCTGTCCTTGGGTACGCCCTAAATAAGCTCCTGTCGCGGGATCATAAACATCGTCCCCAGGAGCCAACACTTTTAAAATATCTCCGGCGACCAGGCCGCTTGCTTTGCCCGCATTGATATAAATTTTGGGTCCAGCAATCTTCGCGATGCGACCCTCCCACTGCATTTTTTCAATAGCCCGAATCACATCGGGGACCAACTGGGATGTCGCGTTTCTAAGTGCAAGACTCGTTAACTCATTTCGAAATTCTAAATTTTCGGCATTATTTCCCTCTAGTGCAATGAGTGAGTTCTGAGAGGCCTCTCCTGATTTTGCGGCGGCCATGATTTCGCGCCCCGCAGCCACATCAAAAAGTTTTAGTTCCACGTCCACCGCTGCAAGAGATTGCTTTTGTCGTAAGAGACCGACTTCATCACCCCTTTGGCGAAACACGATTCGAGTCAGTCGCCCGATGACTAAGACAGAAACACCCATCTGTCGCCCCTCGCGAATGAGCTGAGCTACTTTGACTCGATCGCCTTGCAAAAAATCTTCAGTCGCATGTTCGAGTTTTAATTCGGTGGGAAGAATCATCCGTTGTGTCGCAAAAAGTGACCTGCGAATTTCATCCGCAGCGAACTGACCCAGAGTTTTAGACTTAACAGGCGTATCGTTCCAGAAATCAAAAATCACTACACGCTTTTTGGGCTGACCCATGGCATCCACCCGCGCAGTCGGCGATTTCGCACCCTTCGAGTAGTAGCTTTGCGACGAATCGCCCCGGTAGTATTCTTGATCTTTTTTAAAAGAAGGTGACCGGTTACAGCCCGCAAACCCAAACCCAAAACTTGCGATCAGCAGACTTGCGAGGACTTGAGTCTTTTGGCTCATTATCTCACCTCCATCAAAATAGAGTTTGGAGTTGACCCAGTGAGAACAAGTTTCTTGTCGCCAATAGGGCCTTCAATCATGCTTTTGATTTCGTCAGTCGACTTTTTTGAATAGAGTGCAAAGGTGACAGAAGACTTTGTAAGGCGTCTCTCCTCAATGGTTGCTAAGTCTGTTAACTTTTCACTCAAAAAAGCCTTAAGCTTAGCGAAAATAGCGTACTGACTAATGCCTGAAATCTCGAGCGACATCTCGTCATGATCGCCGGCAGCCGCGGCGGAGCTTAAGGTCGTCATCTTTTTTCCGATTTCTGTAAAATTTTCAGTAATCATTCTCGCAGCTGCCATCTCAAAACTATCCGTATCCATGAGCTGCGCAGAACCTTCAGCACGACCTATTTCTTTAATTTGAAGAAAACTCTGAATTTGATAATGGCTTTCGTCTGCATGGGCCGAATCACCTTCTTCGGGAGGAAGTAAATTCCAAATACAACTAAACGCAGCGACTGCACCCCTTTTTGTGGCCATATCCAAAATATGATCGTTGATTGCCTTTCCAGCTAAACTGGAATCATGAACCTCTTCTGGTTTAATAATTAAAATGGTAAATCCTCGGCGCTCTAGGCGAGCTTGAATCAATCTTTTGATATTCTCGTAACTTCCCTTAGACTTTTCGTCCGAATCTGTTTTGATGTACACCGCAATTTTGGCTTCGGGTCTGTTCAGGGCCTTGGGCGCAAAAAAACGGATATAATCTTGAATCGAGGCCTGATCCACATCGACATTGAGGCCGCCGGGAGCAGGTCTGTAATCGCGCACAAAACGCTGGTACTGAGGAACAACCTCCTCATCGAAAATCTTTTTCTGCCAGGGTTCCACAATGGATAGTTTTTTCTGAACATTATCCACGGCCGCGCGCAGCTGAGTAGTAACTGAGGGTGATTCGTTGGCCGCAAATGCTGGCGAAGCCAGTAGGGCGACTGCCGTTAAGATTTTAAACTGCAGTGGTTTCATGCGGCGCATTTAACAAATAATAGCACGAGCCATTTATTGCAAAAAGACAACATTTTCGCCAAAAATCCGATTAACTGCCTCAACCATCTGTGGCGAGCCCGAAACCGTCAAAGTTTTGGGTAACGCGAGATGTGTTTTAAACGCCGGGTCCTTAAATTCTATCCTAACTGGACACTTTCCTCGATGTTCAAAGAGGTTTTTCTTTAGATCGCGCAGTTGGTCAGCACGAATCTGGGTAGGGTTGAGCTTGAAGAT
>CAYJBA010000291.1:0-3982 GCA_964367865.1 uncultured Bacteriovoracaceae bacterium
TGTTCAGACGTGTGCTCTTCCGATCTATTTAACTAAAATATAATGAGTCAGATGGCCCAAATTCGGACCGACGCTGTCCTTGAGCGTATCTAATGACATTTGTTTGTCAGTGCCATTGAGAAACTGCGCAATGGGTCTTGCAACTCCGAACATGAGTTCATTTATGAATTTGTCTTCCGTATTTTTTAAACCAAAATCCCGTCCATAGCGCCACCACGCATGATCCATAAGATCTTGGTAAGCCTTTAAGATTATCGGGTCTTGGGTCACGTAGCCGGCCACTTGAAATAATATTAATGAACGGAGCGCATTTCCGGCTTTAACGGACCATCGATGAGAAATGTTTTTTGCTAATTTTTCAAAAAAGCTGCATTTGCGGTGATCAGAAAAGCATGCATCTGGATCTGATGGCAAATAGGTATCAAAGTCATCGATCGCCATACCTTTTTCTATAAAACCAAGCGCAATTTCTCGTAAATCTTCTTTTAGCGCTGCCTTGAGCTTCTCATCCCGAATCACATCCCAGCTTTCACCGATTCCATAAAGATATCCCACATACATATCCCAAGAGAGGTGGGCTCTAAACTTAAAGTCCTCGTAGCCCTTGGCGCCGCGATAATAGCCCTCAGGGAGCGCTTTATTTCTATCAGGTTCAGGCTCCATTCGTCTAGCGACCAGGGTTTTAGAACCGGTCACTTTATGCAGGTCGTGAAAGCCCCATAAAGTGGGCTCAATATTTTTAATCGCCTCCTCTTCATGGGTAACCTGATAACGATAGGCCTGGGATGCAACGTAGATCCCGCTCCAGAGCAAGGTGTCGCCACTTTTTCCCACTAAATGATCTCCCGGGTGATTTTCCCGCCGATGCTCTTTGATCAAATAAAATCGCTTTAACATTTAATGGAGTGGTCTGATCTTCTGAGCCTACATACCCGTCTTTGGCCAATCCAATAAATTGATTTAAGCAACGCTCGCGCACCTCGTCGCTATTCATTTCACTTAATTTTATTCGAGAAAGAATTTCAGGTACTCGCGCCAGTGTATCTCGCTCTTCAGCGCTCGGAAGAGCCTCATGTCCGTAGTACTGATCTACAAGAAGCGGTATTGCAACTTTTAAGGCTTGGATCAGTTGATCAGCGTCTTCTGCGCTGGCAGAAATAGGACTCTGGAACAATCGTTCGTAAATAAATAAAAGCGATCTCTCTCTAAAGGTTTTTTGTTTTAATTCATCTGCATTCACCCAAGTCAGGGAATTCTTGGAGCAGATTATTTTTGAATTACAATTTTCGGTCTCTAGTTCGTCAGTCTTATAATACTTCGCAGTCTTTACGACCTGCTCAATAAAATCGCTTTTTCCGTCAGTGGCCGAAGCTCCGCAGCGAACCAAAACTCTGCCTATTCGATCGAGTTCAGTTTGCGTCGCCACACCTAAAATTAGGGGTTCTTCGTAAGCAAAAGAGATCAGAGGCGCAACCGATATACCGACTGCGATCCAAGCCAACACAGCAACAATACGTACAAATGTTTTAACCATAGCCCGACCCTTTTATATTTTTTGACTAAATTTGTCAACTATTGGCTTCGGGGCATTTTGCTGACGGGAGCACTAAATTAAGTGTTTGAAATTTATATGTTTTATTGAATAGAAACTCAGCACACCCCCTACCCATGTAGTTTCCACATAAGTTACCGAAAAGAAGGATGGAGGAAGATGGTTTTGAAAATCAATCCATTAACCGCGGCAGTGCGGTTTCTCAATCAGGTCCAAGAAAAGCAAGACGCAAACGGCAATCCCCATGACCGCAATTCTAAGGACCAGAAAAAGAAAAATGAGAAATCTCAAGAGGATTCCAATAACGCCAGCCCCTCCCAAGTCAGCGAGGCTGTGGAGAAATTTAGGTCAGATGCACAGGCCAAGGCCAACGGCTTAACTGCAAACCTGGAGGGCTCTGGCCCAGGGCTGCGGGTCGTATTAAAAGACGTCAGTGGATCTGTCATCAGACAGTTTACGGGAGCCGAATTTCTCTCCTTGCGCGAGGCCACCCTGGGGGAGTCGCAGAGCCCTGGAAAAATCCTTGATCAAAAGCTCTAAAACTGAATAATGCCAAGCGCATGGCACTCGTCATAATTTCTGATCTGCATATCTGGGGCGAAAAAGACCCCCTCTACGAAAACCTACTCTCGCTCATTCGGACCCGCGTCAATTCTGGCGATACTCTCATTTTAGCTGGAGATCTTTTTGATCTCTTCGTGGGAAATAAGAAAATATTTTTAAAGCGCTATCATAAATTCATCTCAGAACTTTCTGAGGCGAGCCTTAGAGGTGCTGTGATTCATTATATCGAAGGAAATCATGACTTTCTTTTGCAAAAGGTTTTCAATGCGATTCCAAAAATGAAAGTACACTCAAGCTCTGTTTCAGTAGTGCTCAACGGAAAGCGATTCTTTTTCTCTCATGGAGACTTGGTTGATCGAAGTGATCTAAACTACCGACTGACGCGCGCTTTTTTTAGAAGTCTGATGATGAAGGGTATCGTAAAAATAATTCCCGGCTCTTGGTTGGATTGGGTCGGCGAAAAAAGCAGTCAATACAGTCGCGACAAAAAACCCCTTCTGCCCGCACATTTACCCATTCTCCAAATCGAATCTATGCGAAAAAAATATCGAGGCTTTGCTTCGATCATTCTCAGCAAAGGCTTCGACTACTGTGTTATGGGACACTGCCATGATTTAGACGAAATGAAGTTTAAAATTGGGGACCGATCTGGCCAGTACATCAATGTGGGCTATCCGCGGGCACATGGCACTTATTTAACGTGGAAAGCGAACGAACCTTACATTACGCGCGAGCCATTACCGAGCCAGATCTAAAAGCTCAGCCGCGTTTTCAAGACTCTTTTTCGTCAACTGCGATCCGCCGAGCATCCTAGCTAGCTCCTCTTGGCGAGCCTTTTTACCGCTTAAAGTGAGAACTTCAGTCACTGTGCGCTTTCCTGAAACGGATTTAGAAACAATGAGGTGGTGGTCAGCAAACGAAGCCACTTGCGGGAGATGTGTAATACAGATCACCTGGTTTTGAGCCGCTACTGATTTGAGTTTTTTACCCACCTGAAATGCAGTCTGGCCACCTATGCCGGCATCGATTTCATCAAAGAGATAAACACCGATTCCGCCGCGGTCAGAGATCACGCGCCTGATTGCAAGCATGAGGCGGGATAGCTCCCCTCCCGAGGCAATCTTACCGATTGGTTTGGCGGGCTCGCCGGGATTGGTTTGAACAACAAACTGAATTAAGTCCGCGCCCCAATTACTCCACTGAGTTAAATCGTCTAAGGATTGAAGATCGATTTGAAATTTGGCGCCTTCGAGTTTTAAATCCTTGAGTTCGCCCGTTACAGAATCCGAAAATAGCTGGGCTACTTTTCGGCGCGTTTGCGAAAGTTTTTTTCCACATTTGAGCAGCTCTACTTTCGCAAGCTCGGCCTTTTTCGAAAGCTCCTCAATCAGGCCCTCTGTATTTTCCAAATCCTGAAATTCACCCTCGACTCGCGCTAGATGCCCTAAAATCTCCGTTGCGTTCGCACCATACTTTCGCCTGAGCTGCGCAAGTAAGGCAAGGCGATCTTGAATTTCTTCGAGTCGGCCCCCGTCTAAATCAATTCCTTCTAAGTATTTATTTAAAGCCATCGAAGCTTCTTCGGCCTCAGCAAGGGCTCGGTTCAAATAATCTTGTATGTAGGCCACTGACAAATCCAGTGGCACCAAACTTTTTAGGCGGTTTAAGGCTGTGCGCATTGCATCGAGTGCACCTTCTCTTTCGGCCTCTAAGCACTGTCGCGCAGCATCTGCTGCCTTTACCCTGGCTTCGCTAGTTTGAAGAAGATTTTTCTCTACCTGAAGTGAATCATCCTCACCCTCTTTAAGTTCAGCCGTCTTAATCTCTTCCATCTGAAATTTTAGAAAATCAGCTCGGCTAGAGCGC
>CAYJBA010000292.1:0-3968 GCA_964367865.1 uncultured Bacteriovoracaceae bacterium
GAAACAACTACTGCAACTAGCAATCCCATTCATTTACAGGACGTACCTCCAATTTTCGCACATGTGATATCAACAGGAACCAAATTATTACACGTTCCAGTAAATGAATCTTTTTCAAAACGCCTATTTCGGCGCCCGCCAATTTCAGATCTAGGTTCCCATTTCAGTATTTTACCCGTTAGAGATGGAACTAAGCTCCTTGGACTACTCGCATTGTCGAAATACACATTTAATCCTCACAATGACGAGGACGAAAAATTGAAGCTCGAATTAATACTCCCTTTACTTTCGGAATCACTGGCGACTGCCGATCTCCAAATGCGGACTGGATCCGCTCACACAGCCTTTAAATCCCTAATTACCGAATTGAGAACAATTTCCGAATCTCATGAATGGACCAATCTGGACGAATTTAGTTCAGTAGTTTTGCAACATTTTAATAAACATTTTGGCTGGTTTGGCTTTGTTGGTATATTGCCTCGAGACACAAACAATCTACAAATACTCAATACCACGTTTCAGTCGCAAAAGGGCGCTAACTTTTTGAAAGATCATCCATTTGAAATGAGTGAAAACAATGTTAGAGGTCCTGGACCTCTGGCTATTTTTCGGAACCAACGTATATATATCCCAAACGTCGAATGGATTTTCGGAACCGTTTCCCCTCAAACTAAAATTTTTATAAAATTAACTGAAATTCAAAGCCTAAGTGTAATACCATTTCGAAGTTTTGCGTCAGGGTCAGCACTTGGTTACGGTATTCTTTGGATTGGTTCATTACAAAAAGGCCAATTCGACCAAAGTTTTGAACCAATCGGCGTTCATATTCAAGATATATTTGAAAAGGCGCTTTCCAGAATATTTAGATCTACTATTGAAACGGCAATTTTTAAAACGAGCGTGAGGCCAGACATATACTTAAGATTGATGAATGGGGATAACCCTAACGAGAAAGAAACTGGGACAATTGTTCAAATTGACCTAGCGGGCAGCATGAAGATCAGCAGTATATTAGGCGAGGAACGATGGCGCGATTTTCAGACAGAATTCTTAGAAAATATTGGGTCAATTGGAGCTCGCTTCACATTAACGAGCCATATGTTTGTGTGGGACTCGGTCTTTCTTACAAGCGAAACTATTCTGAATCCAGAATCCTTAATTCACTTCTATACATATTCTAGCCAGGTAGTCCGACAACTTCTTCAGGTTTATTTGGGACAGGTTTCAGTAAATATTGAGCCAATTAGAATTTGCGCGGATTATGGTGATACTTCTAGAGAAATTCGGCATGGACTCTGGACTATAGTTGGGCAAGCTATGGGTAATGTAAGTAAGTTAGAGCAAAAAATCAAAGGAAAGGGAATCCGTGTTGCAGTCTCAAACGCACTGGTAGAAGAATGGACGAGGTCTAGTTTTGACAAATCACTATTTTTATATGATCCAAATTTAAAGATTTGGACACTTTCTGAAATAGACTCTAAGGTGGCTTAGCCTTTCAATGACCGGATTCTTCAATCAATTTGTCAACGGGTTTTTAGTATTTGTCGAGCTGTTTTCTAAAAACAGACTATAGTATCGAAGGTTAATGATGAGCCTAACTTCAAATAACAATAGAAAACTTCTTCTCGCAGTAATAGATCCACTCTTAATTACTCCACTTAGTGTTCGTGCTCGCGTTACCGTTTATGCCAATGATCTATTCGATTTTTTTTCGAGAGTTAATTTTATCGTATGGTTTTTTCTCTATTCATTAACTCTTTTATTGAATGACGCAAATAAAGCTAATTACTTAGAATGGCGACAACTAAGATATTTCACTTTGAGCGGAATCATGATTCTATTCTTACTTTATCACAAGACACAAAAAACATCCTCCACTCTGAGACGCTTTTTCGTTGTTTGTCTGGGATTACTGTTGTGCTTGAGTTATAGCTGGTCACATAAGTTGGGCGCACCTTTACCTAGAGAGTATATTACTATTATCCCTTTTTTAATTTTTGCTACCTCTTTTAGATCTTATCTACTTTCTAGTACTTCTCTGTTGTTCACTATATTAATAAGTTTTACTCAGTGGAGATACTTTGCCCACCCTGCTTGGGTATTCACCGACCTAGAAATTTCATGTTTTTTATTATTTTTTTCGTCTCTAATTCACATGGGAATGATCGAAAACAAAGTCAATTTTTATCTTTTCTCAGACTCGATTAAAAATCAAAAATTCTTTGACGATCGTGCTATCCACTTCGCCTCTAACCTCGCTCACGATATCCGCTCTCCCCTTGCCGCGCTTAATGCGCTCGAACCAGAATTTCAATCTCTGCCAGAATCTACTCGCCAAATGGCTAGAATGGCCGTGGCAAGAATTCGTGACATCTCAAATAATTTACTCAGACCCGACGATGTCGCCCATCCACTTCACGCTACGCCGGTAGCTAAGTCCGTCGCCACTTTCACTCCTGTCGTCCTTTCCACTCTCATCGACCCGATTCTATCTGAAAAAAGACTAAAACTTGGAAAGGCCTCCCAAATTGAATTGCAGTTTCAGGTCAATTCGGAGAACTACGCATTATCCGCGCGCATTTCTCCTGTCGAGTTCAAGCGCGTCCTCTCCAATCTCCTCGACAATGCTATCGAGTCTATCGCGCGCGCCGGCGTGGTTAATTTAACATTGACTTTATCTGACTCTAACGCCCGAATTATAATCAAAGACACCGGAAAAGGCATTTCGCCGGAACTCCTCCCTACTCTCGGGAATCGCGGAACCACGCACGGAAAAGACCAAGGCACTGGACTGGGAATCGCAATTGCAAAAGAATACATCACAGAATGGAACGGATCTTTATCGATCGAGTCAGAACCTTTAGTCGGTACAACTGTCCAGCTCGCTATTCCACTAGCTCCGGCCCCCGACTGGTATGCTACTGAAGTCATTATTTACCCACATACTCAATGGATCATCGTAGACGACGAACCATCCGTACATCAAGTGTGGAGGAATCTAATCGCGAAATTATCGCCGCACCGTGCCCCAAAGCTTGTACACTTAGATCATTTGGCTTCTTTAAATGATTTCGTGAAAGGCATTAAAATAGACGATTCTCAAAAGCGTCATTTCTTTATTGATCATGAGTTTGCAAAGCATTCAGAAACTGGCCTTTTGGCAATTGAAAAGTTGCGCATCTGTGCATCCAGTACACTCGTAACGAGCCACTTTGAGAATCCCACAATCTGCACCCAATGTGCGCGATTAGGAATCAGAATCATTCCGAAAACGTTGCTAGCGTTTATACCCATTCGATTTGCCTCGTAGGGTCCGTATACTGGGTGAACAACGTCTAATTCATTGACAGTTTTCGTTTAAGCGTTCTTTTTAATGGTCTGTTATTTCAGGCTTTTTTTAATATCCCCTCTGGCTTCTATCTTGCTTATTAAAGCATAAACATTAACCAATTGAAGGGATCATCAAATGAACCGCATCGAATCTAAAGGCACAATTAAAAACACCGTCATTTCAATCCTATTCAGCGTAAGTCTTTTGATATCTTCGACGCCTGCAGCCGCTGATATATTTTCAAAAAATCCCCCGCCTGTTGGGGTTGAAAATGCGTGGACAAAAAGCTCGCTACAAGAACTCGCGGGAAACATGAAAGACGTCTCCAAAGACGTAAAGCAATTCTTTAAACAAAACCCCAACCTCATCGCTGATATGTTCGGAGGGACAGCATATAATGTCATGGAAGCACTTAAAGCCATGACCTTTAAACTAGACCAACAAACTAAAAATGCGATCTTATGGTGGGCAGATTTGTTCGGTATTCCAGCGCCTCCCTCATCGGATGGCGCTACACGAATTTGCGAATCCCCCCGCATCTGTCTCGGTGTTCAATATAAAGTGGCCGAGTCACTCATCAATCACACGGTAGAAAATAGTAATGTGAGCTACTATTTTACGAACTCTCCTGATGGGT
>CAYJBA010000293.1:0-3940 GCA_964367865.1 uncultured Bacteriovoracaceae bacterium
TTCCGAAACTCTAAGGGAGTTAAAAGAAGCTTTGATTTATGAGAGTGCGCGGCCAGAAACTCGCATTGTAATTTTAACGGGAGATGGCGAAAAAGCTTTTATCGCCGGTGCAGATATATCCGAAATGGCTGGCAAATCCTCGGCCGAAGGCGTTCGCTTTGCGCAGATCGGCCACGAGGTCACGAAGCTTTTGGAGCTCATGCCAAAACCAACGATAGCGGCAGTAAATGGTTTTGCCTTAGGCGGCGGAACAGAAATGGCAATTTCCTGCGATTTCATCCTCGCAAGTGACAAGGCGGTCTTTGGCCAGCCCGAGGTTGGGTTGGGAATTATACCGGGGTTTGGCGCTACTCTTAGACTTGCAAAATTTGTTGGCTTGCCTCGTGCTAAGGAGCTTATTTTTTCGGGCCGAAGAATTAAAGCTGACGAGGCCCGTGCTATCGGTCTAGTAAATCACGTGTATCCTGCCGATGGTTTTATAGACAAAGTAATTGAAGTGGCCCAATCTATTTCTAGCCATTCGAGCTCTGCCATATCTCACGCAAAAAAATTATTAAACGAGTTTTCTGAGTCAACCGGTCTCAACTTTAAGCTCGATGCCGAGGCCCAAGCCTTCGGCCAGCTTTTTGGAACCCCAGATCAACGAGAGGGCATGGCGGCATTCGTTGAGAAGCGAAAACCTGCTTTTCTGGGTTTATAGCCAAAGGATATAGAAGGCGGCGACTACTATGATTAAGGGATGGCCCGAAAACGACGACTCAAAAAAAATGCTCTTAGATCAAATTAGCGCTTTTTCTGCGGCTAAGATCGCGCCACGTGCAAAACACCATGATGAAACGGGAGAGTTTCCGACAGAAATCGTAAAACAACTTTCGGAGATGGGTCTAATGGGGATGATGGTTCCTGAAGAGTTTGGTGGCGCTGGTATGGATACCGTCTCTTATGCTATGGCGCTCGAAGAAGTGGCTGCAGCTTGTGCTTCTACCGCGGTGATCATGTCGGTCAATAATTCTTTAGTTTGTGCTCCATTGGTTAAATTCGGAACTGCTGAGCAGAAAATAAAATATTTAACCCCGCTTGCTCGAGGAGAAAAACTCGGTTGTTTTGCGCTATCGGAGCCGGGACATGGCTCTGATCCCGCTGGCCTTAAGCTTCAAGCAAAAAAAACGAAAGGTGGCTATTTTCTAAAGGGATCGAAAAATTGGATCACAAACGGAAAAGAAGCTGATTTTGCTGTCGTCTTTGCAACGCTAGACGCTTCGCTCGGTTACAAGGGTATCTGCGCCTTTATCGTGGATACCAAAACAAAGGGCTTTCAGGTGTCCAAGCTCGAAGACAAGCTGGGGATAACCGCTTCTTCTACCGCTCAACTATTTTTTGACGATGTTTTTGTGCCACAGGACGGTTTGCTCGGACAAGAGGGGCAAGGGTTAAAGGTTGCGCTTCATACACTAGACGGCGGGAGAATTGGAATCGCATCTCAGGCGTTGGGTATTGGCCGTTGTGCTTTAGAGGCTTCAAAAAAGTTTGCTTCAGAGCGCGAGCAATTTGGCGCCCCAATTTCAAAACTTCAAGCCATTCAATTTTTTATCGCGGACATGGCGACAAAGTTACAGGGCGCTCGCCTTTTGACTTGGGCTGCAGCACGAAATAAGGATCTCGGACTGAAATACACCAAAGAGGCCGCTATGGCCAAGTTGGCTGCTTCGGAAGCTGCAATGTGGGTGGCAACCAAAGCCATTCAGGTTCACGGGGGTTACGGATATACTAAAGAATACGTCGTAGAGCGCAACTTTAGAGACGCTAAAATCACTGAAATCTATGAAGGTACATCAGAAATTCAACGTCTTGTAATTGCGGCGCAGGAGTTTGGTGGTGGCTAAGATTTCGCATAAAAGTACGCTTGGTACTTCGGTAAAAAAAGCTCATGCTCAATGGACGAAGCGCCTAAAAGAGCTTGAAAGAAAAACTCCCACTCGAAAAGCGCGTTTCACCACTGTTAGTGATATGGACTTACCTCTTCTTGCGACTCCTTTGGACTGTCACTACAATCCCGCTGACTTTCTTAAGAATATAGGGTTTCCTGGCGAATATCCTTTTACCCGCGGCGTTTATCACAATATGTATCGCGGTAAGCTTTGGACCATGCGGCAATTTGCTGGTTTTGCTAGCGCACAAGATACCAATAAGCGGTTTAAACTTCTACTTGAGCACGGCCAAACTGGCCTCTCTACCGCTTTCGATATGCCTACGCTTATGGGCTATGATGCCGATAGCCCAAGAGGAAAAGGCGAAGTTGGAAAATGTGGCGTTTCCGTTTGCAGCCTTGACGATATGGAAACTTTATTTTCAGGAATCCCTCTTGATCGAGTCACGACATCGATGACCATCAATGGCCCGGCCATAGTCATCCTGGCCATGTATTTAGCTGTGGCAGATGCGCAAGGAGTTCCCAAACACAAAGTACGTGGAACGCTTCAAAATGATATTTTAAAAGAATATATTGCCCAAAAAGAATGGCTGTTCCCAGTTAAGCCGGCCGTCGAGCTTGTGGTTGACACAATCGAATATTGCGCCAAGCACTACCCGAACTGGAACACTGTGAGTATTAGCGGTTATCATATTCGCGAGGCCGGTGCGACGGCCGTTCAGGAGGCCGCCTTTACCCTCGCTGATGGGCTAGGATACGTTGATGCATGTCTTTCCAGGGGTATGAAAATCGACACGTTTGCCCCGCGGCTTTCTTTCTTTTGGGATGTGCATAGTGACTTCTTTGAGGAGATCGCCAAATTCCGTGCTACTCGACGTATTTGGGCCCGCCTGATGCGAGAAACCTACGGAGCAAAAGATCCTCGTTCTTGGATGCTGAGAACCCACGCTCAAACAGCTGGCGTTTCGCTCACGGCGCAACAGCCTTATAATAATATTGTTCGAGTGGCGGTTCAAGCGATGGCTGCCGTAATGGGGGGAACCAATTCTCTCCATACTAACAGTATGGACGAAACCCTATCGCTCCCTACCGACGAAGCAGTAATGATCGCTCTAAGAACTCAGCAGGTTATTGCCGAAGAAACTGGCATAGCTCATGTGGCTGACCCCTTTGGTGGTTCGTATTTTATGGAATCTCTTACAAATCGGTTTGAAAAAGAAACTCTCTCTTACTTAAATAAAATTAAAAAAATGGGTGGGATTGTACGGGCAATTGAAAAAGGTTACCCGCAAAACGAGATCGCAAATAGCGCCTATCATTTTCAAAGGCAGCTTGAAACGAAAGACAAAGTGATGGTGGGCGTTAACAAGTATCAAGAACAAGAATCCAAGCGTACCTTTAATACTTTGTATATCGATCGTTCGGTGGAAAAAAAACAGATTGATAAGTTAGCTCAGTTGCGTAGATCGAGAAACGCGACTGAATTTAAAACGAGCCTTCGTCACGTAAAGGATTCTGCGGCCGACGGAACAAATCTTATGGGCCCGATTATAGCTGCGGTTCGAGCAAAAGCGACCTTGCAAGAAATTTGTGATACCCTCAGGTCAGTATTAGGTGAGTATAGAGAGGTGGGTACCTTCTAAAATGGGCTCTCAAAATAAAATACGCGTTTTGATCGCGAAGCCCGGCTTAGATGGGCATGACCGTGGCGCAAAAGTGATTGCGCGTGCGCTACGAGACGCTGGATTTGAGGTTATTTACACCGGATTACACCAAACACCTGAAATGATTATCTCCGCTGCTGTTCAAGAAGACGTGCAGGTCATTGGGCTGAGTGTACTTTCTGGCGCCCACAATGCTTTGGTTCCTGAGATAATATCGGGTATTAAAAAAGAGGGCTTAAAAGATGTTCTCGTATTAGTCGGGGGGATTATTCCCGATGAGGACATCCCCGCCCTCAAAAAATCTGGCGTGCAGATGGTCTTCACCCCAGGAACCAGCCTGGACACG
>CAYJBA010000294.1:0-3929 GCA_964367865.1 uncultured Bacteriovoracaceae bacterium
CGGGAAGACCCGGATGTTGTGTTGGTTGGAGAAATGCGAGATTATGAGACGATTCAGCTGGCCTTGACGGCAGCAGAAACGGGCCGACTTGTACTAGCGACGCTCCATACAAACGACGCTAAGAGCAGCATTGACCGGATTATGGATGTTTTTCCTCCCGAGGCAAAAAATCAGATTCGAATTCAACTTGCTTCTACACTCATTGGCGTGATGTCTCAGCAATTATTGGTTCGCGCGGACGGCACAGGTCGTGTGCCTGCTTGCGAAGTGATGATTAAGTCACCGGCGATAGAAAGCTTTATATTAAAAAATGAGACGAACAGGATTCAAGAAGCAATTGCCAATTCGAATAACTATTACAAGATGCAGTCGATGTCACAGGGGCTCGAAAAACTAGTACTTTCTGGAATAATAACGGCAGATGAAGCCGTTAAGGCATCCTCTAATCCAGACGATCTCAAACTCCGGTTATCGGGCATTGTTCGTGATCAGGGGTACGAGATGCAGAATTCGGGTTCTGTACCTCCCCCGCCCATTTCTAAAGCGGGTTAATAGACATCGCAGCTAATCCCAGCTAAACTCGGTAAAATGAAAGTGATTAGCCATGCAATTGGAGTTTTTTTCAGATACGGAATTTTGCTTTTACTATTCATTTCGCCGTTCGCAGCCGTTGGCTTTCAAATTTATTCCAAAATAGGTTTTTTTGTCGGAGTCGGGCTTGGTTATATAATATTTCTCTGGATGCTGATGCGGTCCGAGGATGGAATAGCGCTGGCTTATCGAGCTTTAGAAATCAAACACGTTGGATTTCAAAGAACGCTAGATCGTGTCATTTTCGAATTGGGAGACGATAGGGAATCGCGACCTCGGCTACTCATTTTTCGCGACCCAGCACCAGCTCTACTTGTTTTTCGGAGACCTGGAACAAATGGAACCGTTTTAATCAGTCAAGGAATGATCCCACTACTCAATGAAACGGAACTTCGTTGTTTGGTTCAATACGCCGTAAAAAGGTGTCGTGATCAGGGAATTACGCTTTCGACGTTTTGCTCTTATTTGTCGGTTCTCATTTTTAAGTGGGCGCCTTTAGGTTGGGCGCGGCTTATGTTCACCGAAGGCCGCATCGTATTACCCAGCAGTGACACAAATTTAGGGGTGTTTACTGCGTTTCGTTTTTCGATGGTATATTTTGCGATTAGATTTCTGTCTTGGCTAGGTCACCCACCTCGTTTGATTCGAGCAGAGGATCCAGTAGCGCTCGCCGCAGTGCAAAAAATTAATCAGACTCTTCAAATATGGGGTCCGGCCCAGGTTAGGGGAGCATTTGGCTCGTTCTTGACTATGCCCGTGGCATTTAACTCACTTGTGAATCCTTGCCGGCAGGAGTAAATCTTCGAATAAGTGGACCGACCAAAAAATCGGTCCGCGAAGGAGAAGAACTTGAAAACAACGGAAGCCCCAAGGATTGATTTAACTACATTTTTTCTTTCGATTTCCTCCGCCGCTTTTATGGGGTTAGGAATTGTTCCACCCCAAATGGCCGAAGGCCAAGAAGTAAAAATTGATCTAGAGCTTGCCAGGCAAAATATCGACTTACTCGAGTTGATGCGGGAAAAAACTAAAGGGAATTTGAACCCGGACGAAGGTCAACTATTGGAGCAGCTCTTATTTGAAACTCGAATGAAGTTTGTTGAAACGCAAAAAAAGCAGGGAAGAAAATGACTAAAAATGTATTCACGTTTTCCGGTTTAGTTTTTCTATTTTTTCTGGCCGTTCCCCTGGCTCAGTCAAATCCAGGACCAGTTGATTCGAACATTTTTGTCAATTTGTCTAAAAAACTTGTCCCATCCGTTGTAAATATTTCGACGTTATCTACGATTAAGAGTCCATATATGAAGGGTGCTCCCGATGATCTTTTTCGTAGGTTTTTCGAGGATTTTTTTCGTCAACATGGCGGTGACCGCAGAGGCGGTGGTGGAGATGAAGACGAAGATGAAATGCCAACGCCAGAACCTAAGGGGCCCAAAGCGGTTTCCTTGGGAACAGGGTTTATCATCGACTCTTCTGGTTTGATTCTCACTAATAACCACGTCGTAGCAGGTGCCGACGAAATAAAGATTAACTTTACTGAAGCGCTGGATGAAAAACCCACGGACGGTGAAGTCGTAGGTCGAGACCCCGAATTGGATATTGCATTGATTCGAGTGAAAACAAAGCGAGAGATGACGCCCGTGGCGCTTGGGGACTCCGATCAAGTCGACGTAGGTGAGTATGTTATGGCCATTGGTAATCCTTTTGGCCAGGGACATACGGTTACACACGGTATAGTTTCAGCGAAAGGAAGACTGGCCCCCGAATTTCCATTAGCGAATTATTTACAGACGGATGCTCCAATTAATCCTGGAAATTCTGGCGGACCGTTGGTGAATTTAAAAGGCGAAGTCATTGGTATCAATAACGCAATTGACCAGCGTGCCCAAGGCATTGGATTTGCAATTCCAATTAATTTTGTAAAAAAAGTATTGCCCCAGTTGAGAACCAAGGGAGTTGTAGCTCGTGGGTATATTGGCGTTCTTGTCAATGAACTCACGCCCGAGGTAGCTGCGAAAATCGGTGCATCAGAAAACATAAAAGCACCCTTTGTGACCCATGTGTACCCCGGTGAACCGGCAGATAAAGCGGGCCTGAAGCCGTACGACATTATTCTCGAGTTTAATAAAGTAGCGATCCATTCTCCCGCAGAATTAATTTCGGCTGTGACCGGAGTGCCGGTTGGCGAAAAAGCGCCTGTAAAGGTGATCCGTTCAGGCAAGACTCTTGAACTTAGCTTAAAAGTAAGTGAGCGACCTGGATCTAAAAAGATAGCAACGAAAGCAAAAGAGGATGAAAAGAAAAAGGGCAAAAGCACTCGAGTTCAAACGGGTATGACTCTTACTGATATTACGCCGGAGCTGTCGCGCGAGCTGGGAGTGTCAGAAAAAACAAAAGGCGTCGTAATCGAGGCGATAGCTTATGGTGGTCCAGCCGAAAAAGCGGGCTTGAGTCGAGGCGATATTATTGTTGAAGTTGACCAAAAGCCGGTTCATAGTTCTGACGCTTTTTATGCGATCGTAAAAGAGAAGAAGAGTTATTTACTTCGCGTTCGTCGAGGCGACTCACAAGGCCAGGAGCTTTTTTCAGTAATAGTATTAGACCTTCGATAATATTGGAGAATTTTAACTCCACCTGAATCGGGTCGCTTGACTGATTTAAAACTAGCCCCATGTTATTTGTATGAGGGGAGCATAAATTTATGGCCGCGATACCGAAGTTCACCAATAGTGCTCAAGAAGCGGTTCAACAGGGCCAGTCTGAGGCGATCAGACGATCCCATCAAGAACTTCAGCCCGAACATATTTTGTTTGGGTGTATTTCTGATACAGGGGATTCGGCTGTAGTTCCCAATCTTTTACAGGTGACGGGGGTAAGTGTTCCAGCAATTCGAGAGCGCATCGAGCAAGCGCTCAATCGTCTACCTAAAGTCTCTGGGCCCGGCGAGCTTTATGCCTCTGGCGCCCTAAACCGACTTTTTGTGATGGCTCACGAGGAAGCTAAAGATATCGGCGATGAATATGAATAATAAAAATGAACTGCAGCTGGTGATATGTTGAATAAACTGATTTGGGGTATTTTAATTGTTATAGTGCTGGTAAGCGGCTGCATTACAACCGTGCAGGAGCCGGTGAACGCAGACAAAGATATAACCGGCGTTGTGGGGGCTGATGGGATAAAGCAGTGTTCCACTATAGAGTGTTTTGTTGTAGCTGCAAATGAATGCGAAGAAACATCTTTAGAACTGGAAGAGGATATCGGGACAATAGAATATTATTCATCATATGATTCTTACATTGATATTTTTTATTCCTATCTTATGTGGTCTTGAATTAACA
>CAYJBA010000295.1:0-3921 GCA_964367865.1 uncultured Bacteriovoracaceae bacterium
CCTGGGGGTTGGTGTTTTTATTTGCGCTTATTTCTTCATTTTTCGTTTCTATTTTCCTTTTTGTGTGTTTGGTTCCCAACCAATACGACAACGCGACTCCCTGAGTCGATTCTGCGACACCGTACAACAGTACCTGTAAGCGGAATGGCGCCGTACTTCTGGCGAAGTTGTCCGCCAATTTCATCGCCATCAAGAATCTCTAGATTACCCGCCAAACTGATTTTTCCTCCAAACCCATTCGGAGAAATGTCCGTAACTTCCATCAAGCCCAAGTAATTCACATCCGATCTTGTGATCTGAATGGCGCAAACTCTCGGGCTTAGATTTTTGGCAATGAGCCGATGAGAACTTCTATTGCGAATTACACGGGCCGACTGGGGGACTTCCAAGGTGAAGACTTTCGATTCAGATGACTTGTGTCTGCAGATTACCTGAATTGCCATCCGTCTAAGGGGAACCGTCAAAACAAATTCGGGCCCTAGAATGGATCCTCTGATTCCCAAATCCCTATCTACAAATAACAAGATAGATCTATCCGTTTCTCGGTCTCTTGCCGAGTCCTCGAGCAGATCGAGAATTGTTCCAGAAGTTGCAAGCTCTCCAATCTTAACGAAAACAGCTGCTCTTTCGACGATGGCAGAACGTAGGTAGGCCGCTACAAGCCGAGGGTCACTAATTACCTCCTCGGTAAGCGCGTCTGGGCTGTGTTCCTCGTCACGTTTCAAACAGATCCCCTATTTATAGTTCTCTGCAGTCCTGTTCGGCCGAATGGATGTTGAAGGTAAATATATTGAAGGTAAGCGAGTCGCCTCATAAAGAATGTTACTAAGACGCGGTGCCCAAGATCTGAGTTTCAGGGTCGTTGCCTCATAATAAGGTTACCGAGCCGAAAGCTATGTAACCTCGCGCAATGCAAGGAAGCATTCATATGAGCACTCGTTCGAGGCAGGAATATTTGGCCGTTTTGCGGGAACGTTACCAACGGTTGGCGTCAAAAAAAGAGCGAACCCGCCTAGTCGACGAGGTCATTCAAAGCACCGGCCTTCATCGCAAGAGCGTCCTCCGAGCGATGAATCACGGCAAGCCCTTGTCTGCCGCTCCAGGCGGGTCCGGGTTGAATCCTGACCGCCCGCCCCTCGCTCCACTGGGCAGGAAAAAGAAATACACTGAGGACTGCTTAGAGGCTCTTAAAAAACTCTACCGTGCGAGTGAGTATCAGTGCTCCGACAAGCTCAAGTACATGATTCCGGTTCTACTGAATCAAGGCAAATTTGCCTGGGAAAACTCACTTTTACAGGAACTTCTCATGATCAGTCCAGCGAGCATTGATCGATATTTAAAGTCTTTTCGCAGCACAGAGCGGCGCAGACGAAATTCAGGTACACGACCTGGCAGCCGAATTTTTAAACGACTTATTCCAATCAAAAGTCTCGACGTGATTTCGTCACGGTGCGGATACCTCGAAGCCGATACAGTTGCCCACTGCGGTGGAAATATGGGCGGGGACTTTGTGTGGAGCCTCACCATCACGGATACTTTTTCTGGCTGGACTGAAAACCGCGCCGTTTATGGAAAATGCGCCAAGAACGTTTTGCCCGCAATTCATAGCATTTTAAGCGCGCTCGCCTTTCATTTGATCTCAATGAACGTGGACAATGGGAGCGAGTTTCTCAATCACCGGCTGTATGAATATTTCCTTCACTTGGGCCAACAAAATACAATCCCCTTTCCGATGAGCCGCTCAAGGAGTTATCACAAGAACGATAATGCACATGTAGAGCAAAAAAACTGGACGCATGTGAGACAGCTATTTGGTTATGAAAGGCTGGAATCCAGGCAGTTTGTCGCGCTCATGAATGAGATCTATTTGATTCAAAATCAGATTCAAAATTTTTTCATTCCGCAATTTAAACTGAAATCCAAAGTCCGGATCATGGCCAAGATACAGAAAAAGCACGACGCACCACAGACACCTTACGAGCGCGTACTCTCGGATCCCAAAGTATCTGATCAACAAAAACGCGCGCTGAGAGAGAAATATCTGTCTCTGAATTACTTCGAACTGCAGGCCAGCAAGCAGGCACTTATTGCTCATTTCATTCAGCTGCAAAGAGAACTAAAATCAAAGAAAGAGGCTCCGGTTCCAGAAGCTCAACTCGCCGCGTCTTAGTAACATCTAATTATGAGGGAACAGGTAAGTAAAAGTGGCCTGAGGAATAAAAAGGCGCTAAATCCCCCGCCTCAAAACCAAAAACCGCCGAGTTTCATAAAGCCGCTGCTCGGTATCATTCAAATCATCCGTCAAAATCCCGCCAGCCCCCAGATCCTCCAGGCCGCGCACACGCGCTAAGAGCGCGCCCATTTCCCCGCGTAACTCCACGCTAAACGCCGGGTTACCCATGGCCGCATCCATGCGCGCACGCAAGGGCTGACCGCCCAGAGAAGCAACGAGCAACGTCGATCCGGCCGGTAGATCGACCGCTACCGCGTTGGGCAGCACCGAGGCAAGGGTCGTCTCGATCTTCCCCAGCAACCCGCTTTCTCTAAACACCGTGTGTAAATTGACGACTAGAATTCCGTCTGCCGCTAGATGATCCCGCGCGCTCACAAAAAATTCCTGGGTGGTGAGGTGAAACGGCACATAGCTATTGAGAAAGGTGTCCGCCAAAATATAGGCGAATTTTTCGTCTAGGCCGCGCAGCAGCTGGCGGGCATCCCCGATTTTCACTTCCACGCTACCCGCCGCACCGAGTGGTAATAGATCCTTCGCGGCTTGCGCTACACCTGCGTCTAGCTCAAGCGCTAGCATGCGGGGCATGGGCACTGCCCCGCCCTGGGTCTTGAAGAGGTGGCGGATTTGCCAAGGCACGAGCCCGCCACCCAAGCCCAGGAATAATCCCGATGGCAACGTACCGTTGGCCGATAAACCCGCCAGTAACGCCGACCAATTATAGTAGAGGTACGGTGCACCTCGCGCCCAGGGTTCTTCGCTATTCCAAAAAAACTGCACGGTTTGGTTCAGGCCTAGCGCGCGAAACATTCGACCGTCGTATTCCTTTTCCCACACACGCACGCGTTGGTAGGCGGTTTCGCGGTCGAGCAAGAGGTGGCTGCCGGCTTCTAGACCTTCAATGCCCACGCTCGCCCGTGGAAGAAAGAAATCAGATCCTGCCCAGGCCGTCGTGCCTAAAGCGACTGCAAGGAACGCAACGACTCCCGGTTTTCGCAAAACGGCGCCTCTGCCCCGCCCCCCCTGTTTTCGCTCCAGCAGGAAAAGGAATAACGCCAGTGCCCACGAAAGCGCGCCCAGGCCTCGCCCCGGCAAACGAGTCCCCACCCCGGGCACCGCCACGCACGCGCTCGCCCACGCCCCCCCAAGATTTCCGGCCGAACCCCACGCCAAGACTCGCGCCGATCCACCCATACCCGCCCGCGCTTGAAAATAGGGAAGCAAGGCGGCCCAAAGGAGCGAGGGCGCACCCGCCACCAACAACGCCGAGGCAATCGAAGCCAGCGCGAGCGGCCAATCCAAGAAATATTCCAGCACCCGAAAGCCCCACAGCGGAAACAGGAGCACGTACGCGCCCGCCACACACAACGCCACCCACGCGCCCCGCCGGGTAATCCACCGAAAGAAACTGTAACCGCCGATGTATGCCAGCAGCACCACACCAATCAGTGCGGCCCACTGGTGAAGCGAAGAACCGAGGTAGGGCGCCAGCACGCGGCCGGCCACCATTTCAATTCCTAGCGTAAGAAACCCCGCCACCGCTGCGCCCACTGGGTATGAAACCATGCCCCATTCTAGGCACAATGGTACCGGAGCGCGAGTGAGATTGGTTTTCGTAGAATCGAGAATTCACAAATCATGTTACTCTCAGGCCATGAGCGCCATGCCTATACTCTTGCAACCCGAGATTC
>CAYJBA010000296.1:0-3913 GCA_964367865.1 uncultured Bacteriovoracaceae bacterium
CTCTTTCCCTACACGACGCTCTTCCGATCTGGCCGATATTCAACTGACTCTTGATGTGCCGGGTGCTTCAGCTCCGACCGTCCTCTCGCTGGGTGTCTTAAAGAAAAAAGAATCTAGGACCGTTCAAGTTGCGTTTAGCGGTGTAGATCCGATCAACCTCATCATGAAGGGCACAACGTCTAGTGTTACACTGCGGATGAACGGCTCAGATACAGATGCAAGTCGGGCGCATATTGGCGTAGACGGTCAATACCCAGCTCTTGCTTCTTACTATAACGCGGTTATCAATGGAGATACGCAAGCGATCCCCGTTGGGATTACAAAAGAAAACCGAACTGGAGATCTTCATCGACTCATCGAAGAAGGAACGCGCTCGGATATCGCTCACGTTAATGATCGCGGAAATGATTGGAAAGACAACCCTAGTCGTACCTTAGTCGGTCAGGTTGCCCTTCAGAAAGAAACTCAATCCCAGAGTGAAGCCGCGATAGCCCAATACGCGGCTTTGGGAACGCTTCTTGATCGCCAATCCAAAGACGTAAATAGCGGCTTTGCTGGAATCGGAAACAAACGAGAGGATTATATTCTTCAACTCAAACGTTTGAATCCTGCGATCGAAAAACGCAAGAAGTAACCTGCTTGGGTTTAAGTGGTAAAAACCGGAGTGAGGGCAACGGCCCCCTCCGGTTCCGCTTTTTTAGATGATCATATTAAGAGTAGTTCCCATGGAGTGTAAGGTCGTGTTGAAATTAAGACCACTCATTATCATTTGTTTGATTTTAGCCCTTAATTTGAGACTGGCTCAGTCAGACGACGCAAAAGAAACGGTCATCACGCTTTCATCGCCTCAAGAGGCCTGTGCATGGGTTTCTAGTCCTGGCGATGCAGTGTTAATTCACACGCTTGACTCTAGCGGCGCTGGTACTGAGGATTTTTCGACCGGAATCGTCGCTTGGACGCGCGCAAAACAAATCTTGTCTCTCAACCTTCCTACAATAAATTATCGCCATGCTGAAATTCTCACGGAGATTAATCTGCCCGATGATTTAATTAGCGAAAGCTTTTACCCATTTTTTATTCGCAAAGACCGTGAGGGAGATGAGCAAAAAGCGTTTGAACGGCACGACCGGAATTCAAATTTTTACAGAACTAGTTTTGATATTTACCGCGTTGTTTTCACTTGGGATGGGCTTGGCACTTTTTATGGTCAGACACTCAACCGCGAATGGGCTTTGCAAAAGGTTGCCCGCAAAGAGGATTACCCCGGTTATGGTACCTGCGCAGATTTCGTGAACTGGACTTATAATCTGGCCATTTCGAGTTGGTGGAATTTTGTTCCGATTGTAAAGCAGATCATTCAGCTCATTTATCCCCCAGAGGCCTTTCGAGCGCCCGACGATATCGCGCGATCTCCTTTTACGAAACAAGTATGCGAAGTTCGCGACAATCAACTTGTTTACCCACAATCGCTTCGTGCAAAAAAACTCTGGGATCAAACTAGAACCTCGCTCGAATCGGATGACCCAATGATCTCAGGCCACGCTAGGCAGGTAAAGGAAGCACTTATTAGAAATCTAGTGATCGACGACCAAGGCAATCTTCTTACTGAACGCATTCGGTTTGAAGTCAAATCGTTTGCTTTTGAAAATCCGTTTCCTATCGAAGCAGCTGCTCCATCTCCGCCAGAATCTCCCCCTGAATCGCTCCCCTCAGTTACAAACCCATAGCCTCGTTTAGGCAATTTCTGCCCATTCACTAATACAGATTTACAGCCGATCCGTAATCTGTATGAAATCTACGAAACTCGGGTTGATCCTTTGGACCGTTATCCTGTTTACTTTTCAACACTTGGGCGCACCCAGTAACGCCCTTGCCAAGCCCGGCGACTTAACTTGGAAATCCCTCGGATATCGTTGGGGTCTCGAGTCCCGTTCGGATGGAACACTTAAACGCGTCGTTGATCTCTCCTACCCAGACCTACTTAATCCACGCAGTCTCGGACAAATACTCCCTTCTCTCGATCTTTCAGCACTGAAACAATTGCTCCTTGGCATTTCTGTAAACCCTTCGAACCGTGAAGTCCTGACCGAGGCCCTGACCGTGCTCAATCAAGCAAGGTTGCGCGGCCGCTTTCAAATTGTTTTTCCTCGCGAAGGTTGGACGCAAGTACCCTGGAAAGGGACTTCTCATTTACGATCACCTCAAGCGCCACAATCATTTCGACTCAATGAAATTGATTGGGCAATGGGATCGCGATCACCCGCTCAGGTCGAAACTCAGATCGCATTGATCAACGAACGCTTTGGCCGAATTGGAAATTTGGGATTAAAGTTTCTCGACAGTTTTAAGTTCGAGAGACGTCCGGATGGGAGTTATGAAATTTTTTATGACCCTCAGAGCGTCCGATCGCTCGGTCCCGGAAAAACAATTGTAGATTTCGATTCGGCGATGGGTGGATTTTGGGAATCAGCTGAAACTGAGCTGTTATTCAATGCAATTGGGCAGCTCATGGGATTGATTCCCGTTCCTATTTTGTCCGCTCTACTTTCGACCGTTTCAAGCCGCTTTTTCCATTCGCTGGATCTTTTAGACTCGTTTCACCAAGAAATGGGAATTGAAATGCTTGCACAAGCAAATAGTACAGACGATTACTCACCTTGGTCAGCCCTGGACAAAAATGCGAGAGAGGTTTCCGCTAAATACATTTTATGGTCTGAAACCTCAATTTTGGGTGCTTTGAGGTGGATCTTTAAAAGTCCCTGGACTCAATTTAATGAAGACCGAGCATTTGAAATTAAAACTGCGCAAGAGAATCTTAAATGGTTTTCAAGTACCTCCACCCACGCGCCCTCTCCGATGACATTTCTAAATGCGCGTTTTATTTCAGCGGAGTCTCATTCAAATTCTGGAATATTTCTCCTCTCAAGCGTGAAATATAACTTATTGGGAGTTATTACTTCACCTCACGGTGACGGACCTCCCCTTGCTCTGGATCTATTACACCCTGAACGGCTTTCTGTGCAGAGAGAATGGTTTGATTTATTAGCCACTACTCTCAGTTTTGCTTCCCATTTTATTCCAAACGGAGGATTACTGTACAGCGCATTTAAACTTCTGTTAGAAGCAAATGTTGACCGACTGAAAATATGGGAAGCCCGATTGCTGGGACATCTCAAGGAACGAGAACTTCTAGGCGAAAATTGGAATTCTGAAATTCACACACTAGAATCTCAGCAAGTCAATCGGCTAGAACTTTTTGACAAAGAAGCGCACATTCTCATTGAAACTCGCAAGAGGGCCTTGGGCATTCGTTAAATCCCCTAGAAATAGCATGAAACTTTTTATAATCGCCGCAATCCTTGCACTCGTTTTATTTTTCTCCCCCAGTGAGGCCCTAACGGCCGGATTCGGTCAGGGAGCATTTTCAAATTTAGCACTTCTTCAGAGCGGATCGCTTACTGAACCGCTTATAAATACCGTTGGTTCCGCTCTCGACAATCGCCCCTATGAACCTGCTACCCCACTTGGAGTTAAGATTGGTTTAGATATAGGCGTTGAAGCTGCGATCGCCAGAGTTCCAGACGACTTTAGAGATGCGCTGACTCAGGCAGGTTTTAGCGGAGGTTCGTCACTTACGATTCTTCCTGTAGCACGCATTTTGGTTCACAAAGGAATTGGGGAGAGAGTGGATTTAGGCGGATCGTTTATGGGCTATCAGGGGTATCGTATTTTAGGTGCAGATTTAAAAATAGCCCTCTACAATCCTACCGAAGGTCCTACTTGGGCAATTCGCATCTGCTACTCTTCTGCTTCTTTAGGAATTATCGATACTAAGACATGGACCCCCCAATTACTGATCTCAAGAAAAATGGATTATGCTGATCCGTATATCGGAGTGGGCTATCAATACGTC
>CAYJBA010000297.1:0-3509 GCA_964367865.1 uncultured Bacteriovoracaceae bacterium
ACTCGCCCCTCTGGGGTTGGTATCGAATTTTTACAGCTCAACCAAATGGGCCAGGGTAATCCATTATTGGGATGTGGGCGGCGGCGTTGATCGAGTTGTTCGTCTAAAAGTGCGGCTTGATTGCAAGGCTCTTTTGCACCGCCGGAAGAGACGCATGCACGCATGGCAGGTATGGCCTGTCTGCAAATTTGCACTGCCTCATCAGAAAAACCGTAGCCTTGACCGCCGATCGGAGTGTTCATATTTTTGCAGTACCAAGCACCTCCATCCCAGTTATCTTGAGCTGGGAGAGGCGGAATTGATACTGCTGGACAACTTGCTTTGGCGTCCATCGAGTATTTCTCAAGCGATGGCTTTGACGACGGATGTAATGCGAGGAGATTTACGGCGTCTTGATTCAAATAAAACCCAAGATCAAGGCTCTCGCCTGGATTTAGAAACAAGGATTCGAGATCACTTTGAGAAAATCCAGTCCAAGTGTTGGGGAGATTGGGTTTTAATGGAAAAATATACCAATGAGTCTCCGCATCCCACTTCTCGTCCTTCTTTTCTTGAACGTGAAGAGTGTAATGAGAATTAGCGCTTGGCGCAGTCCCTACTCTAAACTGAGTACCACGAATCTTATGCTCGCCTTCGGTTCTAAAGGGTATAGATAATCTCACCCTTTGAAACGAGTCGTTTCTGAGTCTAACATGCTCAACAAGTACCCTGCTCTCGGCCTGGCTCGTTAGTGTCTTATAGGGTTCTAACCCTTGGGGTATGGAGGCTCTCCGAAAAACAAAATTACGCTCAACGATTTTAATTTGCGACGGCGGTGTTGTAAGAGCTAGAGCAAGAAAAGCATCCGGCTTATTTGGGCTTTTCATCTCTAGCGTAACGAAAACCCTTTGTTCGTGATCGGGGAGAAATAGATTCTTTAAGCCGATGATTTTAAATTTAAGTGAGCTACCGAAATCAGCGGGAAAACTCCCTAGTATTTCTGCGCCTAACTTTCGCTCACTCAAATCATCCCCCGTTGTGGCAACAGCGGCGAGTCTTACATTTTTTAACTCCTGCGCATCTATCGCAAGTTGAAGCTCCAGTTCAATGGTATCGGGAACCAGGGGAGGAAGCGTGATTGACTCTTCTCTTATCCAAGCCGTGCGGGAGCGTTGTTTAAATGAAGATGCCGTAAGGACGATCTCTGTCTTTTGCCCCTCCCATCTCAATTGGGCAGAGATAGGTCGTCCGTTTAATTCATAAAGTGCCGAGGCTGCTTCATCCGCGGCGCTTTGCTTGAAAGCGCAAGCTCCGATCATGGGCAATAATGCGATCAATAGTAAGATAGGTTTCATGTTTTACTTTCCTTCTTAGTCACGTTTTCAGACATCATGTTTAGTATTTTTTTATAATCAGAGGCGTTGCTTGGTTTTGGAGCAATTTGAGTTTCTCCCCGTTGTTGTAGGATCTTCGATTGCACAGGTGCTTGGATCGGGTAGGGGAGCGAAAGGACCTTTTGGGTGCCACCCAATTTTTCGGAGAAAACAAATTCGCCGACTCGTAGACTTTTAATCTGATCTGGGGAAACTATAAATTCCTGCACTTCACGATTTGAAGATAAGCCCGTGTTAGTCCCATCTTTGGTTTGAAACGTCTTTTTCACGGTTTCTGTGGTTCCTAAAAACCTGGCCCAAGTCTCAGCATCATCGGGCAGATCTTGCCTAAAGATAAACCGCACGGAGCAGTTGCCAAGGATCTGCCCTTTAAATGTCTGGCTTACGCGATCGAGGTCCGATAGCGTTTGGTGAGCCATGTGAATCATAAAACCACTGGAGCGACCTTTATTGAGAAGAGTCACAAATGCTTCACTCGCAAAGGCATCGAATTCGTCGATATAGATGGAGTAGGGATTTGGGCCTCTAAGTGATGGCATGATTTTTCTTAGGCCAGAGATCAGCATAATTTCCTGGAGCAGGAGCTTGCCTAAGCGTGTGCTTTGAACCGCTCTTGCCTCAGTGGGAAGGTCCACGAAAAGGATTTCCTGTTTTCTGATGATATCTAATATAGAGACCTCTTTTTTCGTCTCCGTGCTCTGATTGGCGCAAAGGATAGCTCCCCATTCGCCGTGGGTAAGATTACTAATCTCGTATTTTAAACCGGCCAAATCTTTACTTTTTTCGTTATCCGAAAACCGTCCGATCATCGACGTTAAATCAGAGGGAGTAAATCCATGCGGCAACTCTCCGATCAGAGCGTTAAATGCCCGGAGTAGTGCGTTTTCGCAGGCCTTGGCGTAAAAGGGTTCAGAATATACTCCGGATTGAAACCACTTGGACTGAAGTTCAGAGGCGCTGCCTAATCGGCAAGGATTCCATCTGACGCTTTCTTTTGGGTAGGAGGCAGAAAGCAGTTGCAAATCCGAAGCGCGGCCGATCTTTTCACAGTAGCGGCGAATCCTGAGATAAAAATCACGATCTCCTTTTGGGTCAATGATAACCGCACCAAAACCACGGGCGATATCCTGATAGATGACTTGTTCAAGGAGACAAGTCTTACCCGTTCCTGTGGCTCCCACCAAATGAGTATGCCTGCATCGTGCTTCATCACTGATCCAAAGTGGACCCAGTGTAATGCCTGATTGCGTCTGATCATTGCGTTTGAATTTGGATCTGGCCCTATTCCAAATTGCGGCAATACCCGCTTGAGCAGAAGGTGAACTTACGCCTAGCCCGGCCACTGTCATCGCAGTGGCCGTGAGTAAAAACATTTGCTCTTTGGTCAAATGAAAGTGGTTCACCAAGATCTCCTTGAAAACGGATGAACGGTTCCACTAGGCGACCAGACCTGGGGATCTTGAGAATTTAGATTTTCAAATTCCATAACCCCGATTGCAATCTCAGCACTCGCGTCTAAAATACAATCCTTTAAAAAGTTAAAGCGATCTTCTGATAGCGCCACATACAGAACAAAAAAGGGCTGGCTCAGCGCCCAGCGCGAGAGGAGTCTATGCATGCGGTTGCGATCTTTTCGGGAGTTCTCGATTTCTATTGCGGCATAGTTTCCCGATTCGAATCTAAAAATGCCATCCGGGACCAGAGAAAATTCCTCGCACTTTAAGGCTCGCTCCGGAATCCATGTTCCATCCCAGAGTTCTTCAAGTCTGAGCCTCACTCCCGTCACCGCCAAGTCATGAGTAAGTGTTGCTTGGTCTACGTATCTGATTTCTGGAACCTTGATCTGCTGAGTTTTTTCGATAAGCTCCTTGCTCTTTTTCGAGAGTCTAACCAACGTGTGCCGCTCACCGTTATTAATGACCCGGCGTTTAATGAAGCCTTCTTTTTCTAGCTCTGACAGCCGTTGTCTCACTGCCACATCTGATCGTCCCTGAAAGAAAAACCGCGCCACCTGTGCTTGACTTAGAATTTGATTTTCATAAGTCGTTTTCAGAATCCTAAGATCCCTCTCTTGTAGTTCAATCATCTGACCTCCCAAGTCATAACCACCGAAACCGCCCCCACTTTGACCCTGTT
>CAYJBA010000297.1:3519-3908 GCA_964367865.1 uncultured Bacteriovoracaceae bacterium
TTCCGTCCCTAAGTACCCGCCTGCGACCCCGTCCACATGTCGTTGTGGGGGCGGGGTCGCAGGCGGGTACTTAGGGACAAAGCGCCATACAGATTTGAAACGACACAGGAATTGGTCTTTCTGTGGGTTTGCCCCAGGTAGCAGGGGTGTAACCCCCTCCGAAACCACGTGTGAAACCCCCTGCGTTTTTACCCCGCGCCTGCTTTTGCATTAGGGGGCTCCTCCCAGGCTTTGAGACTTCAAAATGGGGTTTGAAATAAGCTCGGCGTTTCTCTTTATTCGATAAACTTTATGTGGCTCGTGAAGCGTACCGTCATCACTTAGATTATCCCTTTGAACGAACTCCTCTATGACGATTGGCTTCAGTCGGTCTTTGACAAAACTAGGCA
>CAYJBA010000298.1:0-3900 GCA_964367865.1 uncultured Bacteriovoracaceae bacterium
ACGCTCTTCCGATCTCCTTGTACATCGATGTCCAAAAGAACAGATTTTCCCTTCGCAAATGCCTGGTCAATCGTCTGTTTAGAGGTCCCATAATAGTTGTCGTGAACTTGAGCCCACTCCGCAAAACCATTCGAAGAAATCAGTTTTTCAAAATCCGCTTTAGGCACGAAAAAATAATGCTGTCCGTGTTTTTCATTGGAGCGTGGAGGCCTAGTGGTAGACGAAATCGAAAGGACTAGTTCATCAAAATCTTCTAGGAGTTTGTTGCAGAGGGTGGTTTTTCCGGCACCGGAGGGAGCCGAGATCACAATCAACTTAGGCATCCGTTAATTGTCCGTTGATATCGGAGCACGTGCAAGGGCGTCTTTTCCTATGGCGCGGAACTTAGCACTGCGATCTGCAGTGTGTTTGTTTGGGTTTTTCGATGTGGACTTTAAGTAAGGATCTAAGTGTTCAATGAGGGCATCCCGCATAAATAAAAATGCTTTATTCCAATCGCGATGTGCGCCGCCTTTGGGTTCGGTGATGATGTCGTCAACAACTCCAAATTTTTTAAGTTCTGAGGGGCTCATTTTCAATTTTTCGCTAGCGCGTTCGGCGAGAGTCGAATCACTCCAAAGAATCGAAGCGCAGCTCTCAGGCGAAATAACAGAATAGGTACTGTATTCTTGCATCAGAACTTTGTTAGCTACGCCAATTGCAAGCGCGCCGCCTGACCCACCTTCGCCAATGACTACAGCAATAACCGGAACCGTAAGATCAAACATTAAAAGAATGCTCTCGGCGATGGCTTGAGATTGACCGCGCTCTTCTGCATCAACACCGGGATAGGCGCCCGGAGTATCAATAAAAGTTATAACAGGCATTCGAGCGCGCTCCGCTAATCGCATGAGGCGCATAGCCTTGCGATAGCCCTCGGGCTTAGCCATTCCAAAATTACGTTCCATTTTCTGTTTTGTCGTACGTCCCTTTTGATGTCCGAGGATTAAAACCGGAAAACGTTTTTTTCGATCCGTGGCCTGGGTGCCAGGTTTTACAGGCGGCCAAGTTGCCACGCCCCCCAGAATAGCCTGATCATCACCAAAAGCGCGGTCGCCTTGAAGTTCCATAAAGTCTGGAAATATGGCGTCTACGTAATCTCGAGTGTAGGGGCGGTTTGGGTGACGGCAAAGCTGAACTTTCTGCCAGGGCGTTAATTTGGCGTAAGTTTCGTCGATGAGAGAGATGACCTTTTTTTCAAGGACTTTGATTTCGCCCGAAAAATCTACGCCCTCTTGCTTGGCGAGTTCACGCAGGTCTTGGAGCTTTTTCTCTAAGCTAACGATTGGTTTTTCGAAGTCAAAAACAGCTTCCATGGTTTACCTATGTCGACTCAAACTAGCATGGAAGATTAGTTCTGACCAGCGTTCCAGCCCACAACTAAACCCTGCTCAAAGTATACGACTCGGGCCCCGCCCATTCCCCAGCGGCTCGTTAGGCCACTAAAATAATGCCACTTCTGGTTTCCTAAGCGAGGATCGCCGGCCGTATCTACATCGCTTGGGTGCCCCCAAAGTCGAAGGACATCTTCCATCGTCATACCAAGAACGACTTCGCGGGCCTGCTTGGCTCGCTGGTAATAATCTCGCTCTTTAACTTGGAATTCTTGCTCCTCTTCAGAAGGTATAGAAGCGGGAGCGCGACTGGCCGCCGAGTAGAGGTCGGTCGCGCTCTCGATGTCCTCAACTTTTCGAGAACCAAAGGCGCACCCTGAAGTAATAAGCAGAGGGATTATTAACTGGACAAAAACAATCAAGTAACTGATATTTTTCATGAGACCGGCCTCCTTGCCCCTCCCTTACAATTTCGGCATCTAATTCTTAAAACATGAGTTGAGACCTTGAGTCGGCGCGACAAGCCCGATATTCTTTAATTATGGTAGATACCGAAAAGTCGTCTTCGGGCTCTGGAAATAACACGCAGAGTCGGTCCGCGATGGCAAAAAAGGTAGCGGCGAGAATTGATGCCCCTGTTCAGAGGCTTTATAAAGTTCGCAAAAATTTCTTTGGAAAAATTTTTGGCGTATTAAAAGAAGTTCTACCTGAGATGATTTCAAGTGACGCTTCGGCTAGAAAGATGGCTTGGCTCTTTGCGCTGTCTTTAATCGGTGTCGTTTTTACAACTTCTTGGATGACTTTTCGTTTTATACAAAACAACAAAGATAAAATTGCTGCGATGACTGCTCATGGCGAAGAGACGAAACATTTGGGAGATTTTATCAAAAAGCAGGCGGATGAGGCCAGGCATAGGAGTGCCACGCTTATTGTTGGAACGTTTGTCGTAACTTTAAAAGAGATCCCTGGAAAAAAACTTCCTCCCGGAGGAATGAACTTAGGTGAAGTCGAGATCATTATCGAATGCGACTCGCGTGACACTCGAAACTTTATGGAGTCGCAACTGCAGAAAGTCAAAAATCAAATCACGAGTGTGTTCACCAACGTCGATCGGGAAGCGATACTGACTCGCGAGGGAAAACGTCTCTTGCGAAGACAGATCATTGAAAATCTCAATAACTGGCTTCCAAGCGGAAAAGTAGAAGAGCTTTATTTTACTAAATTTATAATTGGTTGAGTGAGCGCGGACCCTGAATTCGATGCCTTTTCAGCATCTCAAATAAAGTACTCCTTGCGACTCCTAATATTTTCGCCGCCGCTCTTCGATTTCCCGCAGATAAGCGAAGTGCTTTAAGTACCATGGCGCGCTCCATTTCACGGAGCGAAAGTACCGCCCCAAAATGAAGTTCAGGATCACGTTCCAAGGACTGCGGAGAGAGGAGAAACTCGAAATCTCGTTCAGTGAGCAGAGAGTTTAGTGGGCCCGAGATGCCACAAGCACGTTCGATAGCATGTCTGAGTTCGCGCACGTTGCCCGGCCAAGTATAAGATTTGAGACGTAATAGAGCTTGTGGCGAGAGCGAATGCTTGAGTTCAGTTGCATATTGATTGGACAATAATTCAATATCTAAAAGCCGATTTCGAAGGGGAGGAATTTCAAGAATTACAGAGGCGATGCGGTAATAGAGGTCGCGTCTAAACTGTCCTTTTTCGACCATGGTGAGCAAAGGTTTATGTGTTGCACAAATGAGTCTCACATCCGCGCGTGAAAAGTGATCTGCACCGACAGGTCTGATTTCGCCATTTTCTAAAAAGCGCAGGAGTTTAACTTGAATATCGCTAGGTAGGTCTCCGATTTCATCCAAAAAAAGTGTGCCGCCATGTGCTTGCATCAATGCACCGGTACGGTGAGCGATTGCTCCAGTAAACGCTCCCTTGGCGTGTCCAAAGAGTTCGCTTTCTGCAAGGGAGAGCGTAAGCGCGCCGCAATTAAGGGGGACAAAAGGACCAGAAGCTCGGTCGCTCCAAGAATGGATCAAATGCGCCATCACTTCTTTGCCTGTGCCTGTTTCGCCAGCGAGGTAGATAGAAAGTGGAGTCGCAGCAGTTTTTTTAGCCATCAAAAGAACTTGGTATCGTGATTCTGTTTTTGTTAACCAAGGTTTGACTCCGCTGGGTAGGCAAGGTTGAAGCACAGGAGAGCGAGTGGATTCTAAGGTGATTCGGGTTTCGCCTATCTGAAATGGAATTCCTTCTGGAATTTCGGCTTCGCGAATGGGAAGGTCTGAAATTCTCGCAAATGAGCTGCTTTCAGAGACTTTAAGCCAATAGGGCGAACTTAAAGTCGCATCTAGGGGCCAAACAGTAGCCGCTTCGGGTAGAACGGTGGGGTCGCGCAGTGAAATTTTGCAATGTTCCGCACGCCCAATTACTGCCTTTCCCTCAAAGGGAATAGTACGAGTCTCGCCAGAGGGGTCTTCGATTTTAAACTGCCATTTCATATAGTCGAATCTCCTGAGATTGCCTC
>CAYJBA010000299.1:0-1931 GCA_964367865.1 uncultured Bacteriovoracaceae bacterium
GACGCGACAAAATATACTCGAGTCGATCATCGGAGTTCGAAAGAGGGTCACCGCCCGAAATGACGACGTCACGAATTTCTTTATGAGACTCAATATAGGCCAAGCTATCTTCAAGCTGCTTAGTCTGAGTAGCTGACGACGGATCTGCGACTTTTCTTTTTCGTGTGCAATGGCGGCAATAAACTGGGCAATTATGTGTCGTATAAAAGAGCACTCGATCCGGATAGCGGTGCGTGATCCCCGGAACCGGCATATCTCGCTCTTCAGCCAAAGGATCTTCCATATCGTGAGGAGAGAAATTGAGCTCACCCTTTTTTGGAACGGACTGCAAACGAATTGGGCAATTGGGATTGTCCGAATCAATGAGTGACGCATAATAAGGAGTGATTCCCATATTAAACATTTCATGAGACTGAGCAAACGCATCGCGCTCTTCTTGCGTAACTTGAATCACCTTTTCGAGCTGGTCCATCGATTTAATGCGCTTTTGTTGCTGCCAGATCCAGCTGTTCCAATCTTTGTCGGAGGCGTCTGTCCAAATAGCCGGTCGTGGCGGGCTCTTAAATCGATCGCGAATATTATTTTTTGTTACAATATTATAAGCCACAAGGCCTCCGTCCCGGTTCCTAAATATACCATCTATCCGGATGTTTAAATTAGTCTTAGCTTATTCAAACAAGGTGCGTCAATACCAGTCCCATTTTTAGGAAGCTCTGTGTCTTATTGAATTTGGCTCCCTGTTCGGTGTACCTTTATAACTCTATGCTAACTCGATTATTTTTGGGAATTTCGCTGGTGGGAGCCGAATGGGTGCTTTATCTGCTTATACTTATTTCGGTGGTTTCGATAGCTCTGATCTTAGAGCGCGCCTGGTTTTATAAGGTTGCCTCAAAAGGACTCAAAGAATTTCGCGCACAAATCAGATCCGAAGTAGAGTTGGCCGAGTGGGATAAAATTTCAAAAGTCGCAAATGCCAGAACTCAGGCTGCGCAAATTCCGGATCTTGAAACCGAAATGACCCTCGCGCTCATCACCCAATCTCGCAAAGGTGTTCACTCCCCAGAAATCTTATCCGAAATTGCTGAGGACGCGGTCATTCGGGCGAAACTCAACTGGGACAAAAATCTCTCGCTCTTAGCCACGATCGGAGCCAACTCTCCGTTTGTAGGGCTTTTTGGAACGGTGCTTGGAATCATCAAAGCCTTTCATGATCTCTCTCAACAAGCTACGACCGGAGTTCAAGGCGTCACCTCCGGAATATCAGAAGCGCTGATCGCAACAGCGATGGGGTTATTGGTCGCGATTCCAGCTGTCGTTGCTTTTAATCTTTATCAAAGACGGGTTAAGACTGCGGTATCCGAAGCCGAAGCATTAAAAAGTTATCTCGTTTGTAAGCTCTCTAAATAAAGGACGCCATGGCGGGTGGATTTGCTTCAAATTCAGATGACGAGATTTCGGCGATTAACGTTACGCCCTTAGTCGACGTAGTCCTGGTCCTACTCATTATATTTATGATCACGGCCCCCGTTCTTTATCAGTCAGCGATCAAGGTTCAACTCCCTAAAGCTAAATCAGGCGAGACCACTCAAAAGTCACCGCTTAATTTTACAATTACCCAAGACGGCACACTGATGTGGGATAAAGAACGAGCAGATTGGGCCGCTCTTCCGGCTCGCCTCAAAGCTTTGGGGCCATCGATATTAGACCAGCCTGCGATCATCAGTGCCGACGAAAAAACTCCGCATGGCACAGTCATTAAACTTATGGATACTTTGAGGCAGGCGGGGTTAGCGAAGTTTGCACTCAATGTAGAGTCTTCACGCTGAAGTTATATTTTAGCGGTTTTTCGCTCAAATTCTTTCTAAGCATTTTTGAAGAACAAGCCTCCTACTTTTCCGCGCCCATGTCGCATCCTGCGACGCGCGAATCTT
>CAYJBA010000299.1:1941-3882 GCA_964367865.1 uncultured Bacteriovoracaceae bacterium
ACCAAAACCAAAAAAAAAAAAACTGCCGGCGTGAAGACTCTACATAAATCCCAATAGCCCCTACCTTCTTTTGTAATCGCTATTTAACTCTAGAATTTATTCCCACTTTGACACCGGTATCCTTCTCCAAAGCTGTTTTCCCTCTTTGGCACCACTCATCTAATTACTCAACACCTTGAAATTATAGCTAAACTTCAAGAATTTCTCGCTGGCACCTCACTTGCTCAAGCGTCCCTTCAAGTGGTAGGGGAATTTTCCCTGATTTTTAAAAGAATTAAAAAGAGGAGATTGAACTTATGAAAACGATGAACTTGTTTTTAGCGGCAACGGCAATGATTGCTACATCAGCGGCCTGGGCAGACGATATTCGGTTGGGATTTCCTGCTTATGGGGGAACTGGCTGTCCCCAGGGGACTGCATCTGCAACTTTAAGTCCCGATATGAAATCCCTTTCGCTGCTCTTCGATGCGTTTCAAGTCGAAGCAGGTGCGCAGGCTGGAACAACCATCGCTAGAAAAAATTGTGACATCGCCGTACCTGTTCACGTCCCACAGGGTCTGAGCTTCTCCATTATTGGAATCGATTTTCGCGGCTACAATCACTTGCCCGCTGGAGCGCGCTCCATCTTTAGTGTTCAATACTTTTTTGCCGGCGGACGCGGGATCCCTTATTCACAAATGTTTCAAGCACCCTGGGGAAGTACTCTGGACTCGGATTACTATATTCCCAATGAACTTCAAGTCGGTGCGATTGTTTGGAGCGCATGCGGCGTCGATGTTAACCTCCGCGCCTCAACATCGATGCGCGTGATGTACAACGGTTACGAGGACAAAGCACTCTCCACCGTCGACAGTATGGATATCAGTGCAGGAATCGTATACCGCCTGGCTTGGAGATCGTGTAATGGCAACATCGGTGTTCCCTCTGTTGGCGGAAGCATCGGGAGACCCTTTTAAAGTTAAATCAATTCTAAAAAGTTAGCCTCGCAAGCAAGAAACCCCTGCTAGACATGGTGTCTAGTGGGGGTTTTCTTTTTTAGACGCGAACAATCTGGTCCCCCTAGTGGTTACTAGGGCCAGATTGCTGGGGTCTCCTCAAGAATCACATCTTGACTGAGAACATAGCCCTGAACCACAAAGTTGTTCAAAACTTGCTCGTCAAAGTAACCCCCGTCAGCGACATTATATGCTCGCTGAAAAACCAAATCATAGGAGCCAGGCATAAGGCCGATGATCTTGTAATAACCAAAGGAATCCGTAATACCAGAAGCGACGAGAAATCCCGCTTGGTAAACGTTCACTTGAACATCGCCCAAAGCAAAGTCGTCACTAGTAATATTTAAAGTGCTGTTGTCGTTTGCAACTGTTCCATCAATAGATCCGGACGCGCCGTAATCGACTGCTCTAAAGGTATTGTCGTGAAAGATCACTCCTGTGATAGTCGCAGTGCTCGATGTGTCTCCTAAAAACTCAAGTGCACGAGAAAGGTCGAGATCGACTAAAACGTCGCTTCTCATTCCAGCCACCATGTTGACATTAGTCACGATCTGAATATCGTCGCCGGGACTAACCAAAGAGGTGGGCAACGTGGGATAAAATGTTCTGCCATCAATTAAGGTAACAGCAACATTTGAAACAGAGATCCGAACCTTATTATAAACCTGAGGGGCCACACTTGCAGAACCCAAAACGGCTGAAACGCCGTTGCGATAGCTAAGGGCATCGATCGTTACGGGAGTCGAAGAAAGGGTAATCCATCCCGTTCCTGTTCCTTCATGATGCGCTTCAACGCGCGAAACGGTTATCCAGACATTTGAAATCGAACGATAAGGAAGAGGGTCGTCCGTCAAAAGGACTCGCAGCGTACCGTTTGTAGCTGTGTTTGGCCGATCGGAAGAGCACACGTCTGAACTCCAGTCACGTAGAGATGTCGTATGCCGTC
>CAYJBA010000300.1:0-3864 GCA_964367865.1 uncultured Bacteriovoracaceae bacterium
CGGCGACCACCGAGATCTACACTATTTCCCTACACGACGCTCTTCCGATCTTTTTACTTTGCAAGGAGTTTCAAGATTCCACTCCCGCGATGGCTTTTAAACACATACGCGCGCAAATCACTTCGTCGCGAAAAACGGATGGCAATCAAAACAAGGTCATTCTCGTGTCCGGACCCGAAAATGGAGACGGTAAAACTTTTGTCGCTTCTAATTTAGCTTTTAGCATCGCTCAACTTGAAAAGCGGGTTTTGCTCCTCGATTGCGATCTGAGGCACCCGGGTGTTCAGAACTATTTCGGATATAAGGATGGCGAAGGACTGACGTCTCTACTCTCGCTTAAAGTTACTTTGGAGCAAGCTATAATCGCCGGTCGCGAGCCTTTTCTTGATATTTTACCCGCGGGTTGGGTTCCTCAAAATCCAACGGAGTTAATTAGCACTGAAAAATTTCGAGTTTTAATGACGCATTTAAGAACGCAATATGATTACATTGTAATTGACTCTCCGCCTGCAGCTGAAATCGTCGATGCGGCCGTTCTGGCTAATTTAGCTGATCTTGTATTGATGACCACAGGATTTCGAAAAACAAAAAAGGAAACGCTGATTCGGGCATTAAAGAAAATCGTTCAGGTCTCCCAGACTCCTGTTTACGGTATCTTAAATAATATTTGGATTGATCCCTTTTTTCAAAATGACTCAGATTCCTTTGCCAACAATTCTGGCCCCGGATCTTCGAGCGAGGATTCTCGGGTAGAAATTGAAACTTTCCAAAAAAACCTTCGAAAGAAGGCCAGCTAATGACGAGATGTAAACTCGGGTCAAAAATTCTCGTATTTACACTCGCCGTACAATCCATAACAACTCCTTGTTGGGCAGAAAGCAGTGTATCTCTGCTGAGTCCGGATCTGATGAGCTCAATGGCTACTGGCAGTGAATATGTATCCGGTAATTACCCTGGGGCAATTTTAATGCCCGTAAGTCTCTGGGGATCCATTGGTAAACCCGGTATCCATCACGTTCCAACTCAGACCGACCTTGTTCAGCTGCTTTCACTTGCCGGAGGTCCGGGTTCGGATGCGGAGCTGGATCACATTACAATCAAGCGACGAAGTGAAAAAGAAGAAGTGATTATTCGAGTCAATGCGGATGACATTTTAAATAAGCCTGGAGTTCACAGCCCCATATTGAACGCGAACGATATCATCATGATTCCGAGAGAAAAGCCCAATGTGAGTGCTAATACTATA
The DNA here is from genome assembly GCA_964367865.1 of uncultured Bacteriovoracaceae bacterium. GTDB lineage: Bacteria > Bdellovibrionota > UBA1018 > UBA1018 > UBA1018 > CAYJBA01. The sequence goes on from CAYJBA010000300.1 coordinate 1,247, forward strand.
ACTACGCTCGCGTTTATCTCTAGCGTAGCCACGATCCTGCTCGCTGGCTTTGCTATTTCGACCCAACTTAAAAAATGAAACTCGCATTTATTTCAAAAAACCTCCCGCCTTCGCTTTGCGGAGTAGGCAGATACACCGCTTCGCTGGCTCTTGCACTTTCTGAAATGGGTCATTCGATTAATATTTGGACCTCCGAATCCACACCTCAAGTAAGTAACTCTGTACTCGTTCACAAAGCGACCGGGGGCTGGAACACACTCACATTTTTTAAAATGGCATTACAAATATGGCGCTGGAGACCAGATCGAGTGATCATCGAGTTTACTCCCTACCTTTTCGCGCCCCATACCTACGGCATTAATTTTATTCTGCCGATCTGGTTATTATTTATGCGGTTACTTTTTGGAAAATCATTGGTGTTGATGATGCATGAACTGCATTACCCTACCGGTTTGACTCCTGATCGATTTCTCATTGGAGTTCCCCAGTGGATGCAATTTATTCTACTTATCTTTGTCTCGCCTAAAACCGTGTTTTCATATCAGGCTCCATTTGTGAAATACAAACGCTGGATACCTTTCAAAGCTGGAACACTGTATTGGACTCCAACCGGTCCGACACTCCACTCAAATATCAAGACTGAAATCCCTGCTCATTTGTCCATGCCAGATCAACATTATATTCTCCTTCAATTTGGTTCAGATCATCCCTCGAGACTTTTTTCATTTTCATTTAAGGCGTTGGAGAAAATACGCGATTCGTTTGGGCCAAATACGGTCTCCCTCGTTTTTGTCGGAATTTCGCAGGAGCGTGTAAATGCCGAACTGGTACTAAGCAAAAACATAAAACTCAAAGGCTATGTCCATGGCACCGGACCGGTATCGGACTCCGTGGCGGCTTATTGGATGAATCGCGCCAAACTTGTACTTGCTCCCTTTGAGGATGGAACCTCAGCCAGGAGAACAAGCACGATTTCCGCACTCTCTTTCGGTAAGACTGTTGTAACAACGCGGGGACCCTCAACAGACACGCAGATCCCGTGGGAACAACTCTGCGTGATCGCCCCCTCCCTCAAGTCGAACGCCTTTGCTGAAGCCGCTCTCAAATCCTTTGCAAATGGGGTTCAAGGTACGCACGAACCATCGGGTGACTTTACCCTTTGGTTTTCATGGCCAAAACTCTGTCAACATTTTGTCTCCCTGTTAAGCTAGAATCTAAAAATTTTTCAATTTCAACTCCTATTGGGCCGATAAGCCATGGAGGAGTTCCTTTCATGAAGATCCTACACCTGGGGAAATTTTATTCCCCGGTAAGAGGTGGAATCGAAACCGTTACGCAAACCCTGGCTGAGGGAATGGCAGCCTATGGTGATCGAGTAACTGTCCTTTCTCATTCGAAATCTAATCAGGGCTCTGAAGAGTTGATAGAAGGAGTTCAAATCTACCGGACCCCAACGTGGAGAACTTTGTTTTCGCAACCATTGTCGTCTCGATATTTTTCTGAAGTGAAACGACTCGCAGCAGATCACGACCTCATCCATCTTCACTGTCCGCATCCCTTGGCGGAGGCTGCCGTACTCACTCTCCCCCCTGCGCAGCCCGTTATCCTGAGTTATCATGCCGAAGTCACACGCCAAAAAAGGATCATGCCGTTATACCATTTTTTACAAAAAAGCATTCTTAGGCGCGCCTCAAGAATTCTGGTCAGTACTCAAGCTATGGCAACGGTACCTACGTTAAGCGCATTTGCAAATAAAGTAGCTATTGTTCCTTATGGAATTCGCGCCAATGGCTTTTTCGAAAATGAAGATACAAAAGCTCAAATGAAAACCTTAAAACAGTCCTTTGGTCCTTATGTCCTATTTATTGGAAGGCTAGTGTCCTATAAAGGCCTCGAGATATTAATTGAGGCTGCTGCCAAAGTATCCAATCATGTAGTGATTGTAGGAGATGGCCCGCTCCGAGATGACCTAGAAAAGCAGGCTCGAGAAATGGGCATCTCAGATCGCGTGCATTTTATGGGAGAGGTCGGTGATCCTATAGCATTTTCAGCACTCATTCGAGCCGCAAGTGCACTTGTACTCCCTTCTGTGACCAACGCTGAGGCTTTCGGACTCGTTCAAATCGAAGCCATGTCCTGCGGAAAACCCTGCATTGTCTCCCACTTGGACTCTGGAGCGGCAGAGGTAATCGAAGATCAGGTCAGTGGACTGTTGGTTCCGCCGGGAAATCCGATTGAACTAGCTCATGCGATTGAGTTTCTACTTTCGGATCCGATGAGACTCACAAAAATGGGAACTTCAGCAAGATTTCGATTTAATCGCCACTTTAGAGCGGAGACCATGATCAACCGGACGCGCGAAATCTATCTCGATTCCGTTCAGAGTATGCCGCAAATTGAGTTTCGAAAAGCTGGCTAATTTCAGAAACGTACATTTGATCAGTAAATCTATTGTTAAATTCTAGGTACGCATCTTCACTTATTTTTTTTCTCAAATCCGCGTTGTCGACTAGTCGCGCGACCTGACGACACATTTCATCTACCTGGCCAGGCAAAAAAGTAAGTCCCACTTTTTCTGTTTTAATAATCTCAAGCACACCTCCTGCTGCAGACGCTAT
>CAYJBA010000301.1:0-3861 GCA_964367865.1 uncultured Bacteriovoracaceae bacterium
ACGACGGCTGAATTGCAATGCCACACTCGGTTTGGTTTGATTGAACCAAAGGGATGATCAGTCGCTGGGCCGTGACAGTTTTCACATTGAACCGGTGTCCAAGCCTGATTGAGCTTCGCGATCCATTTTTTTAGCGATTGCGAGGATGCCTCTGTGCCGAGTTTAACCTCCTGATCGAGATCTTTCGCGCCGTGCATCAACATTAGAAATTCAGAAAATGCCTGGGTAGAGGGCTGGGCCGCGACTTCTTGAAACTCCGAAAGTCGAGAAACGTTTTCAAAACCGCCAGGTGCTCCAAGCCCGACAGTATGGCAGGCGAGGCATTCTTTATTTGCACTTTGAGACTTCGTAACAAGAGTCGTAAGCGCCAGGACATGATTTGTTTTTCGCCAAAATACAAATAGTTTCGCATGGCAATAGAGTCAGGTTGAAAAAGTCTGATAATAAGTTTGATTTCTACCAAGCGATGCAGATTTTTTCTCAGCCCGGACCTCTTCAGCCAAATTCAACTTTTCTAATTCGGCCTTAAATTCGGTAACGAGTCGATCTGTCGGATTAAGTTTATCCTCTGGCGAAACATAACCCTCATCCAGTCCAATCAGTTCGTACGGATAGTTTTTCTCTAAGGAAAGGATACCTATATGTTGATTTCGGTAGGACGATTGGTAAATGACCGTTTTTCCTACATGTGGCGGCTCTTGCAAATAAGATTGCGAATGTGCCCCGAAGATAAAATCAATTCCCTTTACTTTTTTGGCCAATTCTCGGTCTTTGGACTCGCCTAAGTGGGTGAGAGCTACTAAGAGGTCAGCATTTTTTCGGAGTTCCGTCACCTGCGCTTGAGCAATTTCCCAAGGGGATTGGGCAACTAACTCTTTGGGCCAGGCAAGCTTGTCATCGACTAGGCCAATGATCGCGATTCGAATCGGGGTTCCATCTTTTCTTTTTTTAATAACGATCATCGAAGGCTTTAAAAAAGGCTTTTTATCTTTTCTAAAAAGATTAGCTGCAAGAAACGGAATCGTAGTTTTACTTCGCAATCGCTCAAAGGCACGAAAACCAAGCGCGAAATCCTTTTCGCCAGGCACGATAGCATCGTGATGAAGCTGCTCCATCGCGTGTAAGAGATAGCGGGCTTGAAGCTCAGCTTGTTTTTCTAATAGAGGCGCAATTTTTTCGGTATTAAAGAGCAAGTCTCCCGCATCGAGCTGAATCATTTCGCGATCCGTTTGGCGTGAAAGAAGATTGGCTTTACGAGCCATTCCACCCTGCGGATTTTTGCGGCAGCCGCAAGGCTCGATTTCTCCCAGTACATCATTGCTATGAATCAAGGTGACAGCGTGAGAAATAGAGCTTGGGTAAAGCAGAGCGGTGGCTAGTGCCACTGCCCCTAAAACGTAGGGCTTCACTTGTGCTTGGCCTTCGCTTTTTTCGCTTCTGGGGATTTTGGAAATTTTTCGGTCAGCTCTTGGTAAAAGGGCTTCGCATCATTTTTCATGCCGAGGCCTTCGAAGGATTGGCCGATTTTTAACAGGGCTGCAGGCATTCTTTTGGATTTCGTAAATTTTTCTGGAAATTTTGAGTAATCGATTATGGCGTTTTTGTAATCCTTAATCGCAAAGTAAGACTCCGCCCGAAAAAAGATCGCCGCCTCGGAGCTCTTAGCTCTCGGATTTTTTAAATAGTCCGTAAATCCGTGAATCGCGGCTTCGTATTCTTTTGCATCAAAGTGTGTTTTTGCCTTTTCAAAAAGATCACTGGGATTTGCAGTTGAGACTTCCTGGGCCTTTTGAAAACTCTGAATTCTTTCAATCATTTCTCGCTGAGCGGTTTCGAGCTCCAAAACGCGGTTTTCGAGTTTCTTATATTCTTCTTTATGGATCACCGTCCCAGCTTGAGGAGCCGCTTTTTGAGTGCGCTCGACTTCTTCTACTCGACCTGAAAGGCGAGTAAATTCGGACTTCAGTTCGTCCACTATATATTGATTGTCTGCCTTAACTTCTTGAACTTTATTTGAAATATTTTTAGATGAGGCAGATGTAGTTTCTCGCTCATCCTCTCGGAGCTGATACCGAGTTTTTAAGCACGAACTGGTCCCTACGAAAATTAAAATCAGGGCTCCAAGGAGTCGAAGCTTGAAAGATTTCATTGCCTTAATATGTCACTAGAGCGGTCTGAGAGCAATAGCGTAGAACAAGAGTCAGGGATAACCGCTCGGCTTAGGCTCTGGGGTAGGGGTCAACATGCTTCGAGGAAGTTGTTGATCTCTGCGGCGTTCTTCATCCTCAGTAGCCTTTCGTTGTTCGTAAACGTCAGCTGGAGTTCCAGTCGGATTGGGCACCTCTGTTTTTTCTCTCGGGGGTGGTGCGCCTTCTAGTGGATCCGGCGCCGCTTGGCTTTCTCTGTTTCCGCCGTTTCTCACAGCTTCGAACTCCGCTTGCTCGGCGTAGTTTCGTGCTTTCTCAGCATATTCTTTTGCAAATTTAAAATTTTTGAGTCGGTATTCTTGGCGAGCCTTTAAATGCCATTCTGAGGCTTGACGATAGAGTTCGGGTGCGAGCGAGTCAGCTTGAACTTCGCGAGCTGCTCTTAGCGCCACGTAGGTATCAGACATTTCTTGAACGGGGCGGGTTTGAAAAATTGCACAACCGGCACCGGAAAACCCAATTGCGACAAAGGTGCAAAAAGAGGGAAGGACGAAAGCGGAAAAAAAGAAAAGGGAGCGAAAAAGTGGTTTCGCTCCCTTTAAATAGTGTGAAATTCGATTACTTCGAGGTGATAACGAAATTGCCTCGGCGATTTTTTCCATAAGCGTCTTCTGTAGTTCCTGGATCGATCGGGCGTTCCTTACCAAAACTGATTGTAGTGATCCGGTCCGAAGCTATTCCCTGACCTTCTAGGTATTTTTTCAAAGCGTTAGCTCGTTTTTCACCGAGCGCGATGTTGTACTGAATGCCGCCACGTTGATCGCAGTGACCTTCAATCTGAACTCGGATCGTAGAATTGCCTTTTAGAACCTCGGCATTTCCATTAAGAGTGGTTTTTGCTTCGCCTTCGATCGCAAATGAATCGTAGGGAAAATGAACCGTTTGCATTCCCATTGCTTTGCCCGAGTCAGAGTCCCCAGTCGTAGGAATGTCGGCATTTATCGCGTTAATCGGCGCAATGTCTTCGCCTTCTTTTTTGGGAGCCGATTTACAACCAGCGGCACCTACCACAGCAAGTACTGCTCCTAAAGCCACAAAGCGGCGAATCATCGCGCTTGAACGGGTCATGAAAGATCCTCCTCGTTGATAATCCAAAATTGACGTAAACAAATGATTCACCAAGATTATTCCACTCAGAGGGAAAATCCAATGAAAGAAAAAGGATATTTGAAATAGTCACAATTGACGCTATGGGTCTAGAGCGAGTACCTGACCTCAGCGGGAAGTAAAATTTAAATCCCAAGTATCTTTCAGAGCGGTAGCGTCGATTTGAGAGAGTTTGAGCTCGCTGTAAACTTCATCAATAGAGGCTTTTCTAGTGTCCTTTAGGATTTTAAATACCTCTCCAAATGACAAATTGAGTCGGTCATCGTCTTGAGGTGGATGGTCAATCAGATCCCATAAAAATCCAATGACTCGCCATTCGCTGGTCGGACCTTGGCAAACGGATGCCGGAATGTTTTCGATTCCAACGGATTCAAATCTTGGCACCAAGTGATGAAACGTAGGCGTTAATGAGGATCGGTCAAAGAGGATCCAAGCCGCAAAGAACGACGCCCAACCTTCGGTTAAAGCAAGGGTTGAGTCCGTGCAACTTTCAAATCGATGTTCTCCGGCTTGAAACGCACCTATATCTGCAAAATCATAAACTGCG
>CAYJBA010000302.1:0-3848 GCA_964367865.1 uncultured Bacteriovoracaceae bacterium
GGTAGTGGATTCGCTTGCTAGGCAAACACTGGATCCATTAAACGACCTATCTAAAAACTATTTTGTTAAAGCGATTCGTCCAGTGACTGCATATGTTGATTTTGGCAAATTAGGTCCGGAGCTCGAAGTACACCTAAAAAAAACGGGAGCTACCTTAAGTCTTCGAGACCGTTGTACGTTTGCTCTAGTTGATCAAGCACTGTTTTACCCTATTTCAAATCTAGCTATGAAAGAAGTCGAATCGTCCGAAAAAGATGAATCAGTTTGCCCGGTCAAACCCGTAAATAAAGATGGATCCGCATGCCCCAAAACTGAAGGCATTGATCTTAGTAAAAGTACAAAATTGCTATCGTATTTATTGGAGGCACAAGAAGCAACTGGAGTCGATGCAGCGCTCCTCAGTGCGATTTTAACTCAAGAGTCTCGTTTTGATCCGTACTCCGAAAACCTAGAAGAAAAGCGATCTTGCAAAAACACGGCAAAAATTGAAACCTGCCCGAAATACGGTTGGAGTAAGGGTCTGGCGCAGCTGGGCTCACAGATGGCGATGAAATATGGACTCAATTGGGCTACGTCAGTTCCTCGTTTTAAAGAGTGCAAAAGGCGCGGCGTCATTTCTAATGGGTGTATGACCGCCTTCGAGCGCTATTGCAAAAGGCATAAAAAAGGAGGCCCATCGGTTTTTTGCCCCAAAGAGGCAATTGGCGCTTTGGCTCAATATTTAGGAGATATTCTTAAAAAAGATCGTAGAACGCGCGTCCTCTTAAAAGACAGTTGGGGAAAGATCAACGATCGAGTTATCGATTTTAAATCGACCTTTCTAGTAAACGATGCCAATCGTTTTCAATTTGCGGCGGGTGAGTATAATCGCGGATTTATGGTCGATAACTCGATCGAAGAACTCTATCGCCAATTGGGCCGCGCGCCAGCATCTTACGGAGAGGCGTGGGCAATTAAAAGAAAAACAGATACGCCTTCAAAAGAGATTGGGTTTAAAATTCTAAATAGAGAATATTTAAATCGCTGTTACGTCTGGAATATTGCGGGGCTTTGCGGTGAGAGTCTCTTACCCGGCTCGCTGGGCGCGTATTACAGAAAATTTTTTCCAAAAGATGAAGACTAGCTTTTGAACTTTAACTCAGTTTATTCCTTTGGTTTCTCGGTATGATCTGCGCCCTTAACCACGGCATCTTTGCCTAACTCAAACATGACGATCCACTCGCCTGACTTCGGATTAGTAATCAGTAAACTCCACTGTTGACCGCCCGAAGAATAAAAAGTCATTGCAGTCCCTTTTTGATTTTTGTTATTGACTGTGGATCTACGTTTCGTCGCTTGCAGCTTAAAGTCCTTGCCGCCACCCGTGAGGACAACCTCGCCCATTGTCCCATTCATGGCCGCAAGATATTTGCCTCTAGGGATATTGACCTTTCCGTCAGTCGCGCGATCCTTAAATTCGATCATCATATGGAATCTTTATCCTAATCTAACTTTAGATTCTATAAATAGGATGAATCAAGCTGCGGATTTATACAAGATTTTGCTCTTGGTGACTTCTGCTTTTTTGGTGGGAGCCGCAAAAGATTCTCGATGAATCGCCGAATCATCGACACCGTGAGCACCTTTTAAAAACTGAACTACATCATCGACCATCATCGGATTTCCACAAAGGTAAAAATCAGTCGAGTGCCAATGCCAGTGGCGGGGAAGGGCTTTTAAAAAATCAGTCACCCGTCCTTTGAAAAAATGCCCCGCTGATTTTTCTAGATCCAAAGCGTAAACCGTTTTTACACCTTTAGATTCAAACAGACCGGGATAAATGATTTCTTCTTTAGTTGGAGCACCAAAGAGGCAATAAGCAGATTTAGGAAAATGCTCAGCAAACTCTTTTGAGAGAACAATGGATTTAAAAGGAGCGATCCCAGTGCCAGTTGAAATAAAGCAGACCGAGCGTCCAGATTTCGGTAATAAGTATTCGAAATCGCCGTAGGGCGCCATTGCTTTAAACGTGTCGCCGACTTTGAGACTCTTGAGAAACTCTGTTCCAATTCCACCTTTTACATATTTTACGCAAAGCTCGTATCTTTCTGCCTCAGGAGCGTTGGGTGCGGACGAAAACGAATAAGCTCTTTTTACAGCTTTTTTATGATTTTTGGATTTATCAGGCGGCACCAAAATGCTTAAAAATTGCCCAGGCTTGAAAGTAAAAGGCTTACTTGGACGAAAGCGAATTTGCATCACAGTTGGCGTCGGCCAAATGATTTGCGTAACGTCACAGGTAATTTGGCGAGCATTAGGCATGAATCCTCCCAGCGTCCCCACACCGAAAAGCGTGCCTCGGCTTTCCCACCTGTATTATTGTCTCGTAATTTAATGCTTTGCGCAATGCAGATGTTTTGAATTTTTTTTAAGTGGGTCCGGGTGGACACACCTCTTCAAGCGCTGTGAACGCGATGAGTGGGGGACTTAAATTCGATTTGATCGCACAGGTCTTGCAAGATACTTCAATCGCAATTGATAAGGGGCCACCGGGATCGGTTGCGTCACCCAATCAGGCCGAATACAAAATAGTAGAAGATACTGAGGAAATTGCAGGCGAACCTGTTTCAGGCCAACAAGAGTCTTATGATAGTTGGAAGAAAGCCTGCGCCGATTGAAAAAAAGAACTCAAAGAAGATAACGGAAAAAATTTCGTTTCAGCAAGTCGCGGTCGTTCGCATTTAGAGTCCGATTCAGTGACTCTGAAGAAAACTCAAATCTCTACTGGGCGTTTTAAACTCAAGGTGCTCACGAAAGAGGCCTCGCAGTAAAAAACACCCATGCCTTCAGTTTCCGACGATTTGCTGAAGGCATGGGGCGTTCCTCACTTAATGTAGATCCTCATAAATGATCTACCTATGGTGTGGAAATCCATAGTGTGGAAACCCACCGGGAATAGGATTTATAAACGGGTAATTTCTGTAAAAGTGATAATAAAAACCGCCATAAGGTAAGAAGTAACTAGGATAATAGGGATAGACGTAGTTCCCCCAGTTATACCCATACATATAGGGATTATAACCGTAGCCCGGTGAATACCAAGACGAGTACCACCAAAACCAAGGATTATAATCGGTATTTAAAAGAGAATTCAGCTGGAAGTCAGAATTTCTGATTCCGGTGATTTCATTTTCTGGTTTTACTGCTTGATGGATCGCGGTTTCGGCAGATTCTGGAGTTGCCACTTCCATGTCTTCTTTGGATTGATAAACAACGCGATTTCCCTGGTGGTCTTCTTGTACGATCAACAGTATCGGAAGATTGGGTAGCGATTCCTGACGTATTTGAACTGAATCGGCAAACGATTGGCCAACTGCAAGAGTTGAGAATAGTGATAAGACTATTCCAAAATATAATTTGCTGAACATAAAGTCTCCTCAGTTAAAGTTATAGAATCTAATTGAGTGAGGTGACTTCAAATTCCGTGCCCGGATCAGAAAGCTCAAAAAACAAAGTCAGTGGCTCAAACCGAGTAACTAGAGTGCCAAGTTGTCACACGAGGCCTTTCTCTGAATTTCACGGTTGAGCCTCGGAAAAGAAAATAACTTACTCCTTATCGCTTTCCATCATTCCGAGCGCGAGCGTCTGGTAGTGCTTTAGTTCTTTGCCGGCCATCTCGATCCCCCTAGCTGGCCGAAAGGATTCGGCTTCTTGTGCTTTCGGTACCACGGCTCGGGCAGTCTTTCGTCATCTTCCGGCCGCGCCATCAGGTGGTACTGCGCCACGTCCAGCATCCAGTACACCGCGTCCAGGGTGTCGTCGTGAACCTTATCCGTCCCGTCCCACGACACCCACTCGTCCTTGAACTG
>CAYJBA010000303.1:0-714 GCA_964367865.1 uncultured Bacteriovoracaceae bacterium
GCCACCGCAACCGCTGATCGAAACGGCAAGAATTAAAAGTCCGAATTTAAAAATACGAGAGTTCATATTCCACTCCACTCTTCTCTACATCCACCATAGAACTAGAGAACACTAAACCCAGATTGCAAGGGTAGGGCCAAAATGCCACACCTCATTTAAGCCTGAAATTAAGGGGATTTTTCGAATTTTAGCTGTGAAAATAAATTAAAGAGGGTTTCACCCTTGAGCAGGTGTAAAAAAGTTAGACAGTTGCGAAAGCAGGCATCCGGGCAGAGCGGGCAAGCTGACAATCCGTTGCAGGCATCGGGATCAGGGTCAGTCAGGAAAATCGGCTGAGCTTATAAAGGCAAGCGCCGAGGTAATCAGACTTTTTGAGAAGCTCAAAATGTTTAGTCATTTGTAATACTGCTTGAGTCTCACGATAGGAGCCCAGCGCTACCGCATAAAATCGTTTGCGATCTTTTTCGGTAGGCTTTGCGGAGCCCTCTGCCAAATTTAGGACGATGCTTGATGCTGCCCGCTTGAGCTGATCCCTAAGATGAGTGGGTACTTTTAAGCTTTCGCACTCTTGGTAAAAACTTAGCGCCAATTGGTAAGTCCTGAATTTCTGAAGCATCTGCATGGTCTCCTTTTTTTTTTATTTAAATTTTTAATCCCAGCACACCGGGTGGGGGGTTAATATTTTAATTAAATAAATGGGGGGTATGTTGTTGG
>CAYJBA010000303.1:724-3821 GCA_964367865.1 uncultured Bacteriovoracaceae bacterium
AAATTTAAATAAATAAAAGGGAGGATAGATTCATGATGACTAAATTCAGGACTTACCAATTGGCGCTAAGTTTTTACCAAGAGTGCAAAAAGATCTCGCTACCTTTTCACTTAAGGGATCAGCTCATGCGAGCGTCAAGCAGTATCGCGCTTAATCTTGCGGAGGGCTCGGCAAAACCTCATTATAAAGATCGGACGAAGTATTATCGGATAGCATTGGGTTCTTTGCGAGAGATTCAAGCCGTCATTAGTCTCGAGCAGCTCCAAGCACTCAGTAAAAGCGTTGATCAACTCGGAGCTTCGCTCTATAAACTCACTCATTGCTAACTCAGCTGCCAGCACCGGATGCCATGGACGGCTACCTGCTGCCAGATGCCAGAAAGTTTTCTTCGCAAAGATTGTCTCTAGATATCACCTCCCATTGTGTTACACTTTTTCCGGGATGGAACTTCACGACCTCAAAACTTTTTCTGAAATCGGTTATGCACTTTGGTCTGACCCCGAGCGCTCTCGAAAAATATCGGTTGATACCCTGGGCGCAGTAGCATTAAGGGATTTCGACGAAGAAACGCTTCTTGAAAGCGGGACTCAAGCCTTGCTGGCTCGTGCCGCCAACGAAGGATCAGCGAACAATAGTCGGTATAATCTAAACGTTATTGATCGCGCATTTTTTAGATTGTTTCCACAGGAGCGCGTAATTTTAGTGGGGCTTCATCTTGGAAAATGGTCTTACGCCCGGCTAGCCCGAGTCATTGGAACGACCGCGGACAACGTCCAGAAAATTGCATGGAAAGCGCGTCTTCAAGTTTCAACGGAGCTTCCAAGATCGGTGCCGCTCCAGTATCCCACAGGTAACAAGTCGGTTTCGGCTAACTGCCCCGAATATCATTCTGATAGCCCATGGACCCAGCGCTTTTTAGATAACGAATTTTCAACGGGTGCCGAAAAATTATTTTTACAGCAGCATCTGATTGCTTGCGCTTCTTGTCGTGCGACACTCGAACAGGGTAAGGCCGTTTACTATGCAGTGGATGCATCCATTCCCAGGCTCGATGCGCGGTCATCGGATTTGCCCAATTTAGAGCGAGTTTTGCGAAAAGCCAAACTGGTACATCGTCCGGCATCTACCGTAACATTAAACGATGCTCTAATAGCGTTTGTCCGGACTAAAGATTTTTGGCTGATCGCAGGCATCGCTTTGATGTATGTCTACTGGGTAAGGCGCTAATAACTTCGCTCGGGCGGTAGGTATTGGAGCCTAAATCCGTCTTCAACCCGAACTGTAAAACTCCATCCCGTATGCACTTCGCCCTCAGCATTGAGAAGTCCTGTTGGAGGGTTGGGAAACCGTCCGATTTTTTTCCAGCTGTTTTCAGCGACCTGATCGAAATCCTCTATGCCGGAGCTCTGGAGTCGTTTTATTGCTATTAAATATCCAGCTCGGTCAAAGACGACATCTACAACGGTTGTGTATTCCCCGGGCGGAACTTTTCTATGATAAGGAACTGCTCTGATTTTGCTCTGCCAAAGTGGTCCGACCGATTCGTATAAACGCGAGTAAAACGAATAATAGACAGACTCTTGAGTGTTTAATAGGTTTTCTCCACCCAAAGGCAAGTTTTGGTCCACAATCGCCTGATCCCCCCCTGCTGCGCTTTTCAACGGCTGATTCTGCTTTCCGGGATCGGGGGGCGGACTTGAAGTAAGATTCATCGGAATCCCTAAATTTCCAAGGGAGTTGGGGTCGGCCCAGCGATCTGCTTTGACTTCCTGCTTTTCGTTTGCGCCCTTTTCATTTTCAGAATTTTCTGAAGATCCCTCTTTAGGAATCACTTGAGTGCGCGCGGCCCGTTGTTCCTTTTCAACACGAATATTTCGATCAGAAAAATATTTAGCGTCTTCAACCTCGGTCCGTTCAGCGTTTTTTGATTTAGATTTTGAAAGGAGCAGGGACTTCTCCTTCCAGTGTTTTCGCAAGGCTTCGAGTTTGTTCATATCGACTTTTTGAATTTCGACACGCGAGGGTTGGATTACTCGTCCCCACTCGAGGTGGTAAAAAAATGCAAAAATATGAATCAATAAGGCGAGCAAAATAGAATAGACCAAAGCTCTCGAGTTTTGAGCTTCGGGTTCTTCGGGTGTGAGTGGTAATAGTTTTTCGGCCCTCACTCTTTGGGTGTAGCTCCTTTGTATCCTTAATACAATACGTTAACGCATCGCGATATGCAAATGGAGGTAAAACGGGACGACTATTATTTGACGGGAGTCTATCAAGGGATTTTCGTGATCTTCCGAAAAGTTAAGAGCAGGGTTTTTTTTAGTGAAAGGAGCGCTTTTACGGCCAACAAACAGAAAAAGAACCAAGACCGCGTTAGACGTATCGATCTCGTGATTGGCGAGCCAAATTCATCTCAGACTGCCGTTGCCATCGATTCATTTAAAAAGGATTCTAGGGTCAATATCGTCCATATTGATAATCAAACTAAGATTCAAACGACCGCACTTCAGTCGCAAGCGACTCTTTTGATTCTCTATGCGCAGACGTCTGGTGATGTCGCCAGGTACATTGAGTTTCTCAAAGTTCTAGAGAGCAAACGAAAGTCAGGTAGTTTTCGGTTTATCTTAATTAAAGCTTCGCACCTGGTAATCGATGAATTTGATTTAGTTAAACTTAACTTACATGGGTGTTCCGAGATTCTAAACGAGCCTATCTCTGACAAGAGCCTAACTTTTAAAGTCGATATTCATCTGAAGAGCCTCATAAAAAATGAGAGTTTATTTGATGACCCTTCGATGCAGGACCTGGCTCAGGCAAAGGATGAGAGAAATGAGATTCTTCAAAATCAGACGCGTCGAATTGGTCCTCCGCTCGAGTTAGAAAGTGATTGTTGGTTGATCGTTAGAGGCTCAGCGAAAAAAATCGCGGGACGATGGACAATTAAATTAAGGGGTCCGCCACCCGAATTCGGTAGATGGGTTCGCGCTGATCTTCAAAATGTTGAAGAATCGACCTGGCGGTGGGTACCGTCTCAACCCGACAGGGCCCCATTTATTCGAGAAGAGGGCGCTTGGTACGCTACGGGCCAGAGGCCTGAGTA
>CAYJBA010000304.1:0-3818 GCA_964367865.1 uncultured Bacteriovoracaceae bacterium
AAATCAAATCGCATTTGTACGCCAAATCGATCGCGCAGGGGGCTGGATAATAAAGCCGTTCGAGTTGTCGCGCCAACCAACGTAAATCGGGGAAGATCAATTTTAAGTGTTCGAGCGGCAGGACCCTGACCGATAATTAAATCTAACTTGTAGTCCTCCATCGCGCCGTAAAGAATTTCTTCGATCGATTTCTGAAGACGATGAATCTCATCTATAAACAAGACATCCTTGGGTTTTAAATTGGTCAGGATGGCAGCTAAGTCACCTTTTTTTTCTACGTTAGGTCCAGTCACAGTATGAAGCTGAGACCCCATCTCATGAGAGATAATGTTGGCCAGTGTGGTTTTACCCAGACCCGGGGGACCTGCCAACAGAACGTGATCCAACGAATCGCCGCGCTCTCGGGCGGCCTCCATAAAAAGGGAGAGGTTTTCTACATTTCTTTTTTGGCCGACATAGTCTTTTAAAAAAGAAGGCCGCAAATTTTTCTCATAGGACTGCTCAAATTCTGCAATAGGCGAAACCAGAGCGGGACTCATTAATCTTTCAGAGTTTTCAAGTTGATCATCAGACATGAGTCTCCTTACGCCATTTGTTGAAGAGCTGTACGAATCAGATCTTCCGTCCTGAAAGAATCGTTCTCACTTAAAATTTTTCTTAAAAGTGCGCTCACATCCTGATCACGATATCCTAAACCCAGAAGCGCCGCGCGCGCATCATCATATCCTGGATTGCCCGTGCCGAAAGATAATCCAGAAGACTTTGGACCCAGGGCCTTTGCGAAAAACAGTCCCGATTCGATCTTTTTTCGAATCGAATCAGAGAGCTCAATGATCAATCGCTCTGCGGTCTTTTTTCCAATGCCCGGAATTTGAAATAAATAATCTCGATCCTTTTCGGCAATTGCTCGAACAAGGTCCGAAGAATTCGCACTCGAAAGTATCGTAAGTGCCCCTTTCGGGCCGATACCGGTAACACTTAAAAGTGTTAAATAGAGTATTTTTTCAGATGAGGTTCTAAAACCATACAGATCTAAGGAGTCCTCTCTCACGTGCGTATAAATATAAAAAGAGGCGGCCTTGCCGGGAATGAAATCCAAGTAATCCTGGCTTTGCGGTGTCGTCACGGCGTATCCGACTACGCCTGTGTCCTGAGAACCAACACCTAAAGTAATTTTTCCATCAACTGCTTCTAGAATTTTTCCACTGAGA
Organism: uncultured Bacteriovoracaceae bacterium; assembly: GCA_964367865.1. GTDB lineage: Bacteria > Bdellovibrionota > UBA1018 > UBA1018 > UBA1018 > CAYJBA01. The sequence goes on from CAYJBA010000304.1 coordinate 1,212, forward strand.
AAAGAAATCATCTGATTTTACGTGCCCCCGTTACGCTCATCGAACTTGCAACCGCTTCTGCCATTGTAAGTCTCTTTTTTTTATGCTGACGAATCGATTCTTGTAAAGCCTGATGAGCGCCAATGGAACGGCTTGATATTCCTGCAGAATGCGCATGGCAAATCGCAAGCGCAAGCGCATCAGACGCGTCAAACGTCGAAAAGCCTGGGCAGCCAGTCAGAATTCTTACCATTCTTGCCACTTGTTCCTTATCAGCATGCCCCTGCCCTACGACCACTTGCTTTACTTCGTTTGGACTATATTCATAAAATTCGAGGCCATGAATCGCGCCGGTTAATACCGCAGCACCACGAGCTTGGCCGAGTTTCAAAGCTGAAACCGCATTTTTGGCAAAAAAAATTTTTTCTACGACCAAAACTTTGGGCTGAAGTTTTTTAATAACTGAGCTGAGATCTTCGTAAATGGATAGCAGTCTGCGCTCCAGAGGCACATCTGCTCGACCACTAGTGTTGGCAAGCTTAAATGTACCATGAGAAACATACCGAAGTTGATTTCCGATGATGTCCAAACAGCCAAAACCCATGAGCCGAGAACCAGGGTCAATTCCTAAAATACGCATCGGGCCCTCCTTGGACTTACAAAAACGGTAATCCAGGAGGAGCCAGAAGTTAAGCTTTAAATCAAATTTAGGCTAATGGGCGATCGTAAATTCGATAGGTTTTGTTCGGGCGAGATCCCATGTTTTCAAGAGCTTTGTTCATCGGCTTATTGCTTTCTAAAATCCAGCTTGCTTCGCCGCGTGGGTAACCCAAAGCGGGCCCCTTCCGGTAGTACTCCGTATAGAAGAGTGGTCCGATTCCGAGTTCGCGATACGCTTGCTTGATTCCAAGAGTAATAATGCGGCAACGGTTAATGGTCTTTTTGCGAAAAGGACCTTTGGTATGCCAAAGAAGCTTAAGAAGCCCTGTTGGAAACAATTTGCCGTCTTTAATCTTATGAATAGCCTGATTGACATCGGGAAGCGCTAGCGCAAAGCCAGCCGGTTCACCGCGCACATATGCGATCAGCAAAAGCTCGGGGTCGACGATCGCTTTCATGTCCTTTGCCATGTGCTGAAACTCGTCGCGGCTCATCGGGACGAATCCCCAGTTTTTTTCCCAGGCGTCATTATAAATTTCTAATAATGTATCCACTTCTTGCTGAAAATTTTTCATGTTTACAGGTCTAAAGGTAACAGAGGCGCCTTTTCTCAGGCGCTCAGCGTGAGCTAATAGTTTTTCTGAAAGTTTCGCCGTGGAGTGATCAACTTCGTAAGCAAGTAAATCCATCGATTTTGTGAGCCCATATTTTTCAAAAAGTTCCGCATAATACGGCGGATTATAGGTCATCATTACAGCTGGAGGATCATCAAAACCTTTAACTAGCAATCCACACTCATGGTTGGTGCTTGGACTCATGGGACCTCGAAGAACAGTCATCCCCTTGGATTTTCCCCATTTCGCAACAGCATCCAGGAGCTCATTGGCAAGCGTCTGGTCGTTAATGCTTTCGTAGAAACCGAAAAAGACGATTTTTTCATTATGAACCTGGTTGTGACTCTCGTCGATCACACCCACAATACGGCCCACGCATTTTCCATCTTTAAGGGCAAGCAATGGATGCATGAATGCGTGCTTGAAAAACGGATTTTTATTAATATCCAATACGTCGCGAACCGCGATCCTCAGTGGCGGAACCCAATTGGGATCGCCCTTATAAATCGACCACGGAAACTCAATGAACTCTTTCCAGTCTTTTTTGGATTCAACCTGCTTGAATTGATACATTTGCATTCCCCGCTTTTACCCCAAAATGGGCCTGCGCCAATGCTGCTAATTCGGCCTGGCGACCCTCTTCTCCGATGATTCCAAATTCCTTGCCCAAACGACTCAGGGTTTCGAGAACATAATCTAGATCGACTTTTTCATGTGAGGCCATGTAACTAGTTCGTATCAACGCACAACCCTCAGGAACCGCAGGCCTAACGACAGGAGTTGCGAAAACTCCTTGCTCGTATAGTTTTTGCGTAAACGAAAAGGCAGTATAATCATCTCCAATCAGAAGTGGAATGATTGGGGTCTGACTATTGAGCGTGTTGTAACCCATCTGTAAAAGTTCTTGGTTCATGTAACGAGCATTTTTCCATAAATTTTCTAAATGTTCAGGCTCTTCTTGAGCAATTCGCACACATTCTAAAACAGTCCCGACAGCTGCGGGTGGCATTGCAGCGCTAAAAATAAACGGTCGAGCTTTGTGTTTGATGTAATGGATGACTTCTTCTGAGCCGGCAATAAATCCTCCGATTGAGGCAAAGGATTTTGAAAACGTACCCATCACGAGATCCGCGGTTCCTGGTAATCCAAAATGATGTTCTGTTCCCTGACCTTGAGGACCTAGCACGCCCAGTGCGTGAGCATCATCGAGGTAAATTCGACAGTTGTATTTTTTTGCGAGCTCAAGAGCTTTCGGATATTCGAAAATATCACCCGACATAGAAAACACGCCATCAGCCACGATCAAAGCGCCATCATATTTTTCAGATCGGAAGAGCGTCGTGTAGGGAAAGAG
>CAYJBA010000305.1:0-3814 GCA_964367865.1 uncultured Bacteriovoracaceae bacterium
CTCCTCTTATTTTCTATTGATCTGAGGTGGTTTGTCCCTCTGGTTTCAGAGGTCAATAAATTAGGTCCGGTGTGGCAGCCGATTAGCTGGTTTGCCAGTTTCTCGATGGTGTTTCGACCGCTTTGGCTAGAGGAGCTTTTTAATGGATTAGGCTGGTTTATCCCAGGACTCGGGCAATGGTTAACCGGATTTTTCGCAAGTGCTCAGTTAATTCCAGTGGAGTGGCCCGAGACGGTTGTTACCGTAGGATGGTTTTACTGGATTCCGGCCATTCTTGGAGTGACTCTTTTAGCTCGATCTAAAAATCGTACCCATATTTTCGTTGTCGCGCCTCTTGCGGTATTGATGACGATCATGATTTTTTATGTCAGGACGGGGTGGCTTCCGGGTTATCAGACTTTTATCAGAAAATTAGTTCCATTCATGGCTTACGTTCGGGTTGCCTCCCGGATGGGGATTTTCTTTCCGATTATACTCACTGCGATTACGGTTCTTTGTTGGCCTGAGCTTAAGGCTTGGTACGAGTCGGCGATCAAAACACGCGGAAAGTGGCATAAGACCTATCGCCTTGCCTTTGGGATTTTTGCGCTCTCGTCGGTAGGAGAACTGATCAAGCTTTCGACGCCAATTATTTCGATGCCGCCCATGAACGAGGGTTTAAAAACTCTCCTTGCTCAGGTTCACGATCTACCCGGCACTACTGTTCTTGATCTCCCTTTTTGCGTGGCAGGTGGAAATGCCTATTGCACAGAAGAGCAATGTCCGCAGTATCCTAACTCAACCGCGCCTGCGACGCTCACGGGCTGGCACGACAAAAGTGTTTATGGAGTTTATCAGGCGAGACTTGTGCCTGCTCAATGCGAGATCTACAATAAGCCGCCGTATACCTCTTGGTTCAAAGCATGGGCGCAAGATCGATGTTTTACTGAAACAGAATGGAAAGATTTTTGCGCCTATGTTTCGGACCACAAGGAGCTCTCAGCCATCTTGATTTACCCTGATATCTGGAAAGCTGTCGGCCGTCCCGAATGTCTCGCTCAATTCGAAAAAGTATTGGGCCGTCCGTTATCCCAGGCAGATTTCAGTATCGGAATCAAACGCGGCGGTGAGCCTACGGGTCTGAGTCGTGTTTGGCGATATACGCCCAGGTGCATGGGGGTTTATTAGGAGATGCCCAAGATCAAATCGGGGCAGGTTCTTCCTTTTTTTTATTTACTGGGTCTGTGCTTAGTGCCCCTTTTATTTTCAGGGGAGTCCTTGAGAAAAGGGACCGTGATTAAACAGTTCACGGCTTATTCGATCAGCGAGTCGCTGTCGGCAAACCCCCTTGGAATTTTTGAAACCAAACTCCCTTGCAAACCTCCCATGACCTGGGCCGAGGAGCCCCCGGTCTTTCATTTTCTGGCAGGATTGACGTTGAGGTTTCTACCGGGAGATTTGGCCCAAGCGGCTCCGCTGATTGCTTTTTTTCTTCTTGGAATAGGGATTTTCGCCCTGATCTCTGGGCAAATCCACGGATTTATGTCTTTTGTCTGCGTCCTCAGTATTTTATTTACGCCCGCCTATCTGAGGTACAGCATTCAGCATATTCCGGATGTCCTGGCGACGTCGTTTCTAGTTTTGGGTGCGGCAGCGCTGCTTCGTCAAAAGAGAGGCAGGACACTCCTCCTTTTCACTCTTGCAATCACCACCAAGCCGGTCGTGATTTTTGCAGTAGCCCCATTGCTCTTTTGGAAATTAATATTCAAAAAAAAGAATCCCCGTTTTCCCGACGTACTTTTGTGGGGCACCAGTCTTTGCATTACAGCAGCGCCTTTTCTATTGTGGTTGGTCGCACTGAAGTGGACTCAGATTCCAAACGCACTCACAGTTTCGCACCCGCTCCTCAGTCGCCTGGCTGCGAGGGCTGGAGCGCTATTGGATTATCATTATTATTTGAGATTTTTTACTTGGGTCGCCGTCAAAGGGGTAGGGATTCCGATTTTTTCTTTTTTCGTCTTGGGTCTATTGAAAGTGAGGCGCGAAAGCCGTCCCAGTGACCTTGAGCAGATGCTTTGGTTTTGGGTCGCGGGCTTAGTCCCGTTTTGGTTGCTCGTCCGTGAGCAAAATTTTGTTCAGGATTATTATTCGCTCCCCTTTATCGCGCCCGTCGCGATTTTGGGCTTTGTCCACGCGGCGCGGGCAAAGCGAAAATGGATTTTCAACGGCGTCTTTGTAGCAAATCTGGTGATCGGACTCGCTGGATTAGCCGGAATGCGCCCAGTAGGGCTTGCTCCCGGGCAGAGTCGTCCAGACTTTTGCGGCAACCCCGCGCTATTTCCACCTGAGGTGAAATTTGAAAAACGATAATGGATGGCTCGAGCGCAACTGGTCCTGGACGAAGTACTTGTATCCTGCGCTGATCGGGGTGATTATCTTCGCAAGAAATTCAACACCGTATACGACACCGGGGTTTTGGGCGGAGGATTCTGTTCACTTTTTCGGAGAGTCCCTTGAGTTAGGCGTTTCTGCACTCCGGTCTCCAGTGTATGGATATCATTTTTTTCTAGGACGTCTGGTTGCTTTTGTCGCAACATTTTTTCCCGTCTATTACACCCCGCTTTTTTTTTCCTGGTCTTGTCTCATTGTCGCAGTCGTTGCTTGTTCTTATTTCGCCAGATCTGGCTTCGAATGGATTGTCAAAAATCGCGCTTACCGAATTTGGGCCGGATTTTTGATGAGTTTCGGACCTGGGACCGGAGATTTGTTCGCAAGTCTTTGTAATATGTCTAGTGCTCTCACACTATTGGCGTTTTTAATCCTCCTCGAAAAACCCTTTACGATGAGTATGAGAAAGATCTTAGTGCTCGGATTTTTAGCTTTTTCAGCAGGCCAAATATTTTTATTGACTCCTTTAGTGATTTATCTTTGGTATCTAACTTGTGAGAAAAATTATTTAATCCTACTCGGATTTGTATTTCTCCCTGTGACATTGATTAATTTCAGCGGTAACCACGAAGTGGGTACGCGCGTGGGTCTTCTGAATTATGAAAATATTAAAATTATCCCGATTATTTTACTTGAAAACTTCTTTATTCGATTGGTTGAAGTTCCTTTTCTGGGAGCGAGAGTTACGGGCTGGATCATGTCGCAATCCAATCTTATTTTTTGGTTAACAGGTATCGCTCTTCTCATTCCTGCGCACTGGTTAATCAGAGCCTCAAAGATTGAAAAACAGAAGTTAAAAATCCTCTTTTTAGGGTTTCTTGTCATGTTGAGTTCTTACGGAGTTATCGCAATTGCGAGAAAATACGCATTGAGTCAGATCACAAGAGGTAGCGGAGATTCCCAATGGAGTCTTCGATATTCTTTTTTGCCAGCCATTTCTGTTTTTGTTTTATGGTTCGCGGTTTTGACGGAGTGGCAATCAGAACTCAAAACAAAATTTAAAAAAGTAGTTCCTCTTATTTTGATCATTATGACTGTCCACTCGCTTTTTTATTGGCGCGCCAGGTGGTGGCGTAGACCCATCAATTGGACGCAAGCTTCAGCTCAAATCCAAAAGGCCCTGGACGCCAAGAGGTCGGGCCAATTGAAAGATGCGGTCGTCATTCAAAATATCGAACTTTTTCCAGAATATTGGAATCAGGGGGTTTTTTTGGTCAGGATTCGGCCCAATTAGGTCAAAATTCTAATGGGTTCTATCAAAAATTCCGCTTGAAACCATGGGGATTTAGTCGGATAAGGATAAGTCAGGCTCAGTGTTAAGGAGAGTAAAAAATGATTTCAGATAAACCCCTGGTTTTTGTACCCACCTACAATGAACGTGAAAAGA
>CAYJBA010000306.1:0-3780 GCA_964367865.1 uncultured Bacteriovoracaceae bacterium
GGCGTTAAAAGACTTGTCGTCCTTTCCGCCTTTGTCCAAAACAAGACCTACGCGAATGGGGGCAGCGATCGCGACGCCGCTCAAAAAGCTAATCCCCAACCCAACGGTCAAATATTTGATTATTTCTTTTTTAAACATATCAAAGTTCTACCCTAAAAGCGCAATCATTTCGAGCGGTTTTAATGGTTAATGTTTAAGATTTTCGGTCAAAATACCGAACCGATATAGATGCGAATTGCGACTATTATTTTTCTAATTTTCGCTCTTGTAAATATCTGCACGGATTTTGTCAAGGCGGACTTTAAGGATTGCGTTCAGGAACGACTGTTAAAGGTTCTCCAAAGGGTATCGGGTCCCGACACGAATCAAAGGATCACCATTTCAGCCCCAAAAAGCGTTCACCAATTGACGCGCGAGCAGAGCGAAGTATTAACTCCCACTCTAAGCGCCGAGGGCCCAAATGGAAAGAAACTCGAGTTTCGAATTGTGGGACTTAAGGAGTTTGAAAAAATCGCAAATATTCTAAAAAGAAAGGGTATCTGGATATTCCTCAATACCTCGAGCCCTGATGCTCGATTAGCGACAGGACACTTTTCAGTAATCGCCGGGGAGTCATACTTCGATCGCCTACCCGACAACTATGGCGCCCAGGCATTGACTTCAGCGCAATCGGTTTTTGACGGGGGCAAATTACAACTACTTTCAAATCAGCTTGCTCAAGGGAAGTTTGTTGCCGCACAATTTTTTGAAATAAGTGAAAAATCAGGGAGCAAGCTCGAAAAATTCTATCATGACCGAGTTTGGTTTTTTCACGAAAATAAGGCTCCCTATAAAACGCAATTTGTAGATCTCCCAAATACCCGAAAGGGTGCTCCGGCATTCTCTGAAAACTGCGCAACTTTTTCTCTCTGTTTTATGAGCCCCAAGTGGCTTGAATTACGTCCCGAACTGAAAGATGTTCAAGAAGAAATGGGTTCAATGTCTCTTTCGCAAATTCCCAGCCTTCAACTCTACAACAACCTCGATGCTCCAAGCTATCGCTCTACATTTATCATTGGAGAAAATCCCGAAGAATTAGAAAAGCTGATGTTGGTAGACGGACTAAAATCAGATGCGGATGGACATCAGCTCCTATTAAAAAGCGCGCCTATTCGCATTCAAGATCCGAAACTTGAAAAAACGCAATAGATCATATCTTCTTTGCCAAAAGAGCTCATGAGTGCCGTCTGGTACGAAGGTAGATTCAAAGTGGACACCCTTTTTTTCTAATGAAGATTTAAATCGAAAAAATCCCTCGTCAAATCCAAAGTAATCTTTTCCACCCACGTCAAAATATAAAAGTGGGAACTGGGAGGTGTTCCAAAAAGAGCGAGCTAACCAATCCGGGTCATTTTGGTCAGCGGAAGCGGTGTTCTGAAAAATGTTTCTCACTTCGAACAAAAGTGCCATCCCACGAACAGAGCCCACTTCATGTCTCGAAAAATAAGATATCCAGGCGCCGTTCGGCTCCCAGAGCGAGAAAGGAAATAGGGATGGCGAATTAGCCGCTGCTGCTGAAAAAAGGTCCGAATGGCGCAACGCCATTTTAAGTGCGCCATATCCCCCCATAGAAACGCCTGCTGTAAATCTACAGTTTCGACTGCGGCACAAGTCTAACTTGGCTTCGATCATAGGTATGAACTCAGTAATGAACCAGGTCTCGTAGGCGTTCTCACCTTGTTGCTGGCCACCATAATCACTGAACATACTCAACGCTGAAGTATCAAATGAGACAAAGGTGATTGGAGGAAAAGACTCTGGCTCCGCCATCTGATCCAGAGCCTCGGCATACCCATTATCAGTCCAACTCTTTGCACCGCCATTGATTCCATGAAAAAAATAAACAACTGGCTCCTTTGAAATTCGATGAAAATTCGGCCTGGATCTCTGAATACAATACCGAACGTTGCGGTTTAAAAATTCTGACTTATAACTTTCGCAACGAGGGCCATTTTTTTTAATTGCCGACTGACCTTCTTGCGAGAACAGAAAAAATGCAGATGCCCAGACTGCGACCACGGCGATAGTGTGAGTTTTTATCATTTAAAAGTTCTACTTGAAAACCTGGGCCGGAACAATTGCTGGAATCAGTTTGTATTATGGATTTCTATTTCGTCTTGTTCTGGCGCCTTTTTTGTTAATGCTTAACCTGTTGTATTAATTAGTAATAATTCTCCGCCTCTTTATGGCAAGTGATAATCCTACCGAGGCTACTCTCCGTCGTTGACAAGTTCGCCGCGTAGCGTTATGCCTTGTGCAAGTGTGGGGTAGGATCCCTAAAATCAATTTATGGAAATGGTTCACTTTATTCCGCCGTCTCAGCGAAGATTAGCGATGCTGGCCGCACAAGCCGACACGGCGCCTGCGCTTATTTCTGGCGCAAGCGGATCCGGTAAGGGAGTCATTGTCCGCTGGATCCATGAAAACAGCTCCAGAGCTGCTCATCCTTTAGTCACGGCTGTACATGACAAACCACTGAGCGAGCAGATCCCTCTGGCACAAGGTGGAACATTCGTTATTCCTGAAATTGGCGAATGCACGTTGACCGAGCAAAAGGACCTTCTTCATTTTTTAAGAACAAAGTCGGTCAAAATCCATCTCGACGGTGACTTACCGATGCTTCTCAATGTCCGCATTATTGCAACGACGAGCCAGGCGCTCGACGCCCGAGCACAAGGTGGACTTTTTAACACTGAACTTCTTGAAAAACTTAATGTGTTTCGAATCGAAATGCCAAGTCTCTCAAAGCGCGTGGGCGAGTTTGAAGATATCGTAACTGGCGTTTTAGGTGAAATCACGCGCGAACTTCATAAAGAACATTTGCGTACTCTTTCTCCCGAAGCCCTCAAGCGCCTCAGTAACTATGAGTGGCCGGGTAACATCCGAGAGCTCAGAAACGTTTTGAGATTATCCGTCTTGGCTGCAAAGGGCGAAAAAATCGAAGTATTGGATCTTCCCCAATTTGGTCATGACCAAATTGATTTTCGTGCCACGCGAGAACAGTTTGAGCGCATCTATATTCAGGAACTCCTCCGCGCGTTTAATTTTGAGGTGGATCGAGCCTGTCGAGTCACTCGAATTGATAAAAAGATACTTCTCTCTAAAATGAAGCAGTACGGAATTGCTCAAGGTAACCCGTCACAGACGGAACCCTTTCTTCATTAAAAGCCGATCAAAAAGCGCTCAATTTGGTTCTTCTCCTCTGGTGACAATCGAAAACCCAAAGGCGGCATGATCCCTTTTTCGATCATCGACCTAATGGCGATCCCATTTTGACGATACAATGTTCCTCGAGCAAAAATTCCCGAATCACGGTGGCAACTTACGCATGGTTTCAGGATTAATGGAGAGTTCTCGAAGGTTCCTGAAAATCGAAAAGGGACCTTTTTGTGCGCTAGCTCCAAAGGCGCAACTTTTTCGGTAATAACTCTTCCGTAGCTTTTAATTTTTAAATTCCACGCGAGTAATCTCAATCGATCGCTCCAGTTCAGTTTTAAAGAACTCGCGCTATCGGGTCGAATGACACGGGGTCCGTTGGGATGACATAGAAAGCATGAGACTCGGTATTCCTTGGCTTTTGAGATCAAAGTCTGATCCCATTTAAGCTCGCCGGGCGGTAACTGATAAAACCTCGCTCTGTTTAAAAACTGTGATCGCTCCACCACGATCGCGAGACGATCCCAATTTTTTTGGGGCGCATTTACTCCTAAATGACTTTGATTCATCATCCAAATATCGAAA
>CAYJBA010000307.1:0-3778 GCA_964367865.1 uncultured Bacteriovoracaceae bacterium
TTAAAGTAGTTGGCGGCGGAAAAATCGATCCCGGAAATGCAACTACAATTACGGTTGCCGCTGGTGGTTCGCTCCTTTTGCAAGGCGGCCCAGGCAATGTTGCTGTGATGGATGCAGGTGGCGGACAAAGTTTTGGTTTAGTGATCAATGGATCCATCAGCGCAAATTATTTTTCGATTTCGCGCGTGCGAAATATTACGCTTGGCGTTCAAGTTTTCGGAACCATTCTCCAGATGGATAACGGGGAGTTTCACTACCTCGTTGTCCAAGGAATGATACTCGAAAACGGAGCTGTTGCACCGGCTACTTGGAATGGAGTTAGTTTTTACGACGACTCCGCAAACGGAGCTGTTTCGATTAACGCTACGAATTACGGAGCAGGTGCTACGGATACGCCGATCACGATTAATAACTGGGCGGGCATCAATACAAAGACGGACCCGAATAATTGCAATCCAGGAGCGGCCGCATGCGTGACCTTTGGAACCGCTGCCGCAACTGCTATTCAAGTTACGGACTCAAGCAATGCTCCTCCAGCGACACCTGTTACTCCAAGCGTTCAGCAGAACTATGGAGCATTTGGATTTAATCTTAATAAGGCTGCAACCGCAACCACCATTACTTCGATCACGGTGACGTTAGACGGAAATAACGTCGCATCTGACGTGAGCTCCGTTGATCTTTATTGGAATACTAACGGATCATGTGGGGGTGGAACCACGGGCCCGAGCTGGTCAGGGACGTTTTCAGGAAGTCCTCCGACTGCGGTCATTCCAATCACCTCGAGTCCCATTGTACTTTCAAATACTACCAAATATTGTCTTCAAGCATATCTAACGACCAGCGCGAGCCCCCGAAACAACGATACAATTGGGGTAAAAATCAGTGCGACAGCGGATGTGACCAATAGTCAGGGTTATCCATTTTCTGGTACTGCGGGGCCTCCGATTTCGCTGGGACTCGCGACGATCACAGGTGGTTCAGCTGTAGATTATTGGCAGGGCGATGTTTCAAATGTCTGGACCGCGGGGGGCAACTGGAGCACGGGACTGGCTCCTACTAATACAACTGATTGTCAGGTGGGCGCAGGCGTCACCGCTCCAGTTTTTGCTGCACCCTCGACTCTGAACTGCCAAAATGCCACGCTTCCAACAGGCGGACAAATCAATTTTGGAAATCAGGTAGTCACCTTTAATATTAAAAATTCGCTTACGGTCGGATCCGGTTACACATTTACTAATGCGGGATCTTCTGTTCTAAATTTTAATGGAACTACAAACGAAAGCGTTGATTTCGGAGGCGCAACCTGGCCAGGTGCCGTCACAGTCAATAACGCCGCCGGCATAACGTTAAACAGCGACTGGACTATTGCCGGAAATCTCACGATTACGGCAGGCACTCTGACTGTCCCCAGTGGAAAAACGTTAACTGTCGGCGGTACGCTTCTCACTGTGGGCGGCGGCGCGGGCGCTGCAGGGTTAACCATCGCCCCGGGCGCCACACTTAAGTTTACGAACGCCGGCACGCCTTCTCTCAGTGTCGGAAACAACGGAACTTTGACCTTAGTCGGTGACGCTAACCAAAATGCAGTAGTTACAACAGATACGGTAGGGCATTTATACACGATTTCGGTGAGTGGAAATGCTTCGACCACGATTTCGGCAAATTATTATACCTTGAGCCATTTGGGTGCTTCGGGTTTAACGATCGGTACAACAGCGCAAGCGACGATTAATGGTGCAAATTATTTACAGAATGGAAATTTTAGTTATCCCGTTGCAAACAATGCGACGTTTTTGACTTTAAACCAAAAAATTCCAGGAAACACTTTAACTGGAATGACTTTTGATTCGGGTGGATCTGCTGCAACTGGGACAATGTCCGTTTTAGCGACGGCATCAGTTGCAGCCCCCTTAGCAACGCTTACGATTAATTCTTATACGGGGGATCGAACGGTGTTATCGTATTCTACAAACGGAACCAATTACACCGTTTCGTGGGGAACTGCAACCAACACACTAAAGCTCACTCAGCAAGTATCAACGACTCCTGCAACTTTAAGTCGAGGCTCAACTGTGACCATGGGCGAGTGGGGATTTCAAGAGACCACTGCAAACGGAACTGCAACTGATTTGACTTCGATCAAAGTAACAATGACTGGCACAGGCACCGCGGGTGACGTCACTGCCGCTCGTATCTATCAAGACACCGCTTGCGATGGGACTGTGGGTTCGCAGTTAGGCTCCCAGCAAACTCTGTCGGGAAGTCCTGCGACGGCAACGTTCTCAGGAATTACATATAATGTACCGGCCGGCGCCTCACCCGCGATCGTTTGTGTGATTTTAAAATTTGATATTTCTGGGAGCGCTTCGTCTAGCACGATTGGCGCGAAAATTTCAGCCAACGGTGACGTCGTAAATTCGCAGGGGTATGCATTTAATGGTTCATTTGCGCCACCCGTGACATTAGGAACCCCAGGTACGATTTCGGGAGGTGCAACTACTTGGACGGGTGGAGGACTCACAACCGTTTGGTCGACTGGCGCAAATTGGAGTAATGGAGTTCCGACCAGTACCGTCGATTGTACGATAGGAACGTCTTCTTACAATCCGGTGATCACAGCTGCGCTCACGGCAAACTGTAAAAATCTCACGATCTCAAGTGGCGCCTCTTTAACAATGAACGCCACGGGAGGCGCAACTACCCTCAACGTTTATGGAGATTTTACAAATAACGGAACCTTTACTCAAAATGCTCAAACTTTCGCTTTAAGAGAAACGGGGTCCGCGACTACCCAAACCATTTATGGATCGGGGGCGTTTACAATCGATACGCTTACCTTCAACAAAGCAATTGGGGGCGGCTTTGTTAAAATCGCGGCCAGTGCTCTAACGATTACTACGCTTACCTTCAGCGGCAATTTTACTTTTAATATTTTAGGTGGGGGGACGCTGATCCTTCCTAATGGCGTAAGCATTCCGGCCAATATTTCTTTTATTTTAGAACAAAATTCGATCGTAAAAGTGAGTAATGCGAACACCATCACCGTAGCGGGAGGAACTTTTAAAGTTAACGGTGCTCAGTCTGTTTATCCTGCGCAGACTTTGGCCAATTCAGGCGAAGTCACTGTCAACGGTGCGGGGACTTGGAACTTTAACGCTACGTCGGGAACAGTTGATTTGACTGGATGGATCTTTGATAAAATCGCAACCACTGGAGCGGTGATTGGTAACGGAACCGCATCTGTGACTCTGACCAATTTAAGAAATGGTCAGTTTACAAATCTTTCGTCAGTTACAACGAGTACGCTAAAAATCAATACGACTGGATCGATTCCAGCTACGGCCTCAAACATTGGTTGGGGTTGGCAGGGACTCAACGCGCAGTACCTTGGAGGAACCTCTCCATTACCTACAGATGGGTATTCACTCGCGTCCTCTACCGGGTGCAGTAACGCGACGATGACTTTTACCAATTGGTTTGGCGATTGGTATATGGAGCTGAGCAACCCTGTACCAAATACCAAAGTGAGCAATACCAATTGTAATCTAACAATCGATCCTGCTCAGTCGCCGGTGAGCCTCATAGCGTTTACCGGTACACCCTATAATGCGGCGGTAGTTTTGGATTGGGTAACGGGTCTAGAGTGGAACCATCAAGGCTTTAACGTATACCGAAGTTTATCGCCCGATAGCGGTTTCGCGCAGATTAATTCGGGCCTGATCAGAAACGCGATTATCTCCTCTAGCGCGCATGGAATTTATCAGTTCTATGACGC
>CAYJBA010000308.1:0-3772 GCA_964367865.1 uncultured Bacteriovoracaceae bacterium
CTCCCACAACAGGGCGCTGCTAAGGCTGACCCCTTTGCAAAAATTTTCGATCGCATGCCAAATTCTAATAAGATTCCGGACGCACTGGCAAAAATGGGTGGAGGTTTAGAAGGAATAGCCGGAGCGCTTGATTCTGGAAATTCGCCCGGATCTATTCTCGCAGCAGCTCTCGGGGGCGCATCCCCTCAAATGGCGGGCGAATTTAGAAATCTCGACGCCTCTGTTGCAAAATATATGAAAGTCGATAGCGCCGGCACTTCAGTTGCTTCTTCCGGAAATGGACGATCAGGTGGTAAAGGCCCAGATCTTGGATTTGGTTTTGGCAATCTCTTTGGCGCGAAGGGCGCTGAAGGGGGGGGCCCTACCGATTCTAAAAGTATGAGTTTTGGCCGCGGGCCCGCCTCTGCCGGTGAAGCAGATATCTGGCATTCGTCGAGTCCAGGCACTATCTTTCAAATTGTATCTAGCAAGATCTCTGCGACGCGGGATCGCGTTGAGGACTTAGATTGGGTCACTCCGATTAACCGTGCGATGGCGGGCGGTATGCGGAGCAAATCCAAATAGGAATTGAAGAGCAAAGACAAAGGCAATTACCATATATGCATAGATTATTAGGTATTTTCATTTTATTGGCATCCTCTCAAGCATGGGCGGACGCAAAATACTGGGCAGACAAGCTGAAAGAAGAAAAACAAAGCTATTACGCCAAAATCGAATCAGAAATCAATCGCATGCCCAATTTGAGCGCTACGGATGATGCCGCTTCAAAGTCCGCTTACGAAAAAAAGAAACAAGACAAGCAAAATGAACTGAAAGAGAGATTTCGTGACGAAAGTGTCCTCATTCTTGCCCAAGGAATTTGCAGGGACCCATCGCTCACTGCTAAAGAAAAGGTGCAATTGGTTTCAGAAGTTTCTCAGCTTCATGTCCTACGCGCTTCGGACTATATGAATTTAAAAGTGCTTGTGGAAAATTCAGATATCAAGGTCGAAGCAAATTTGTTGACAAAAACATTTAGAAAAAAACATGACGCCGCAGCGGTTGGATCTTTACTTGAACAATTTTCTATAAACGATGACAAAATTTTTACTGCGTCATGCGAAAAAAGCCATGACAGCTATAATAAAGATTCCTTTAGCGGACTTGCTGGCGCTTTTGCTCATGAGATTTTAACCATCGCAGCAAATGCCGACGATACTCCCTTTAAAAAGGGAAGATTGCTTGCGGGAGTTTTAGACAGTCCACAAAGTGACTTAAGCGATAGAATAAGAAAACATTGCAAAGCAGTTTTTGGTGAAAACAGCGACTCAAAACTAACAGCACTTCAGAAAAGCATCGGCAGCGCCGTGGACTCAGAAGCACAGTACCGGGCAAATACAGCGCGCTAACTAACTGATGTTTTTACTCCGCGCTCGCAGAAACCGCTAAGTTCTGCTCTTGCACAATTCGTTCATCGGCAATTATAAATTTTGCGTCAGCTAGACTACGATCAGACTGAGCTATGACCCCATCTTGATTCGAGTCAGCGCCCATGAGCTTTTCATTTAGAATCTTGTTATTTTCTAACATTTCAAGCGATTCATTAAAGTTCAAATAACCTTTAGTGATCCATCCGGGCTTTGTCGGAGAACAAAACATAAGCTTACTATCAGCATGGATAAACCGATTTCGTATTTCCTCGCGAGTCAGCTCTGGGCGCACTTTTTGAAGCTCTTCCACGAACTCGTCCAATAAATCGCCTTCACCCTTATAGACCTGTTCAATGAGAGCAACCATGTTTCCCATTTTAAAAGCCGAGATTCCAGCTATTACGCCTGCCGGTATTACAAACAAATCGGCGATGATCAATAAAGGCATGAAAAACGTCGCACCGGTCGTCGTTGCCGAAGCACCTGCAAGCACCCATAGGCCGTTTCGCTCTGTTTTGTACAGCTCATAGCAAGACTCATTAGGGATCTGAATCTCTCTCGCGAAGCCCTGCAAAGGTGCCAGGAGCAGCGACAAAAGAACTACTTTTTTCACTAAAATATTCGCGCGAGCACATTTCATACAAAAACCTCTTCTATCCTTGAGGTTTTGCAAAGGGTGTTCCATGCTTAAGCGCGGGGAGGCATCCCTATAGAGGTTCTGGGCAAAACCCAGTGTCTAAGACTTAAACAGAGTCTAAAACTATTCGTCTTTATCTTCATCTGATCGGACCCAGAAATAGTGATTGAGCCCAAGAAGCAAGGGTTCAAAACCGATCTCTTTCATCTCGGTCCA
The DNA here is from genome assembly GCA_964367865.1 of uncultured Bacteriovoracaceae bacterium. Lineage (GTDB taxonomy): Bacteria > Bdellovibrionota > UBA1018 > UBA1018 > UBA1018 > CAYJBA01. The sequence goes on from CAYJBA010000308.1 coordinate 2,263, forward strand.
AGCCCGATCTTTGTTCCATTTTTGTACTTCGACGCGATAAATGCCCGCTACTAATCCTGTGCGATCTTTTCCATGTTGGCAGTGAAAAAAAATTGGCTGCAACGCGGCGTCGGTCAAAATAGATAGCGCGTGATTGATATCTCGATCTGTGGGAGGAAAAAAAGAATTAAGCCCGATATTTATAAATCCAATTCCGAGTTCATTTGCTTCTGCGCGCTCGGGGTCAACCGTATCGTCATGGGTTCTCAGATTTAAGATCGTTTTAATTCCCATCGTTTTGAGTGCGACGTAATCCTTGTGAGTTTCTGGCTGACCTCCACGAAAGACGCCCTGGTCTACTTGCGAAAAGCGAACGATTTCGGCCTGTGAAATTTGTGAAAAAAGAAAAAGCGCTAATAAGCCTATCCGAATCATAGCTACCCCTTTTAAAGACCCCGTAAAGCAGGCCTAACCTAGGCCATTTGACTACTGATGTCAAATAGTTGAATGTAACCATTATAATGAGGGCATAAGCCCCGTAATTTATGTACATTATATGGGCCATGCAACCAGGTCTAACTCAGATGCCGTTATGCACGATTGTCATTGTGACCCGTGCTCGGAGCGCTCTTTTGCTCAGCTGTTTAAAAAGCATCGGAGAGGCTTCAAAACCTTTTTCGTTTGAAGTCCTCATTGTAGGAAACGGCGAAGAAGTTTCGTTAGGAAGCGAGTTAGGCTCACTTAATTTTATCCCTCGGATCATAACGACAACGAGAATGACTCCAGCCGCCGCGCGAAACTTTGCGCTTCCTATGACTCGAGGACAGTTTATTTGCTTTTTAGACGACGACGTAGAGATTCCACCTCAGTATTTTGAAAGATTTCAGGCAACTTTTAGTGAATATCCGCATCTCGATATTTTGGGAGGACCGGATCGCACCGTGGAGCGCGCCCATTGGAATGAAAAAGCAATTGGCCTCACGCTCCACTCACCTCTTGCAACAGCGACCACCCGGTTTCGGCATGGCGGCGGATCTATTCAAAAACCCATACCCGAAGTTTCGCAGGAGCGGCAGCTCATCTTATGTAATCTGTGGATTAAAAGATCGCTTTTTGTGGAACAGGGCCACCGCTTTGATGAGCGCTTTACGCGAAACGAAGAAAACGTGCTTCTCCATGAACTACGACATTTGAAAATGTTTTTTGACCCGGCACTTTTTGTCTACCACCGAAGAAAAACCACCCTTAGGGACAAAGGGCGCGCCGTGTTTAAGAGTGGTTTTTTTAGGGCAAAGAGTTTTTTTCTTTATCCCGGCTCAGTTTCGTTTGAGTTTTTCGTGCCCAGTGCTTTTTTGATTTATCTCCTGGGTCTCCCCCTGCTCAGAGTGGACTGGGCCGCAGTTCCTCTTTTTACTTATTTCGTATTAAACAGTTTTTTTGCAATTCGGATTGGAATCGGCGGGCGCGAACTTAAACTCATTCCCGCTATTATTTTTTACCAATTTTTTATCAATCTTAATTATGGGGCCGG